>CALVOO010000017.1 GCA_944350305.1 uncultured Bacilli bacterium | reverse complement strand
TTTATATAAAATACGGCTTTTAATCTGAAAAATTAAAAATCCGTATGAAAAACGGACTTTACTCTAAAAATTTACTAAAAATGTTAAATACACAGTTAACATAAATAATATTTATGTTGGCACAGTTATAAAAGCAGACATGGAAAATTTGTTTAGGATAAATAATGGTCTTAAATTACCCAAAAATTTATCGGGAGAATTAGGTATTGAAAGTGAAAAAAAGCTTAGAAACATTTTATTTATACCAGATGAAAATAACTATTCAAATGATTTACTTTATGATACTCCAAATTATCCAATTTTAAATGTTACCGACGACGAAAAAATTATGCAATTACTAGGAAAACAAATACTAATTTCTGATATTTGCAATTTAGCAAAATTACTAAAACATTTTGATTATTGTGAATCATTAAATTATGAAGATCTAGTAAGAATACGAAACATATTTTTTACAGGAGAGTTTGCAATTAACCATTGCTATTTATTTGGGTATACCGAAATAAAAGATAAAGATAAATCAAATAAAACTAATACACTAGAAGTAACAGATAATAGCGATAAAAAAAGATTTTTTAAAGAGAATGGAAAAGGGATATTACCCATAAAATATTGGGAAGCTTTAGACAAAAGACGCAACAATAATTTTTTTGATATATTATTTGGTTTAGCGTATGAGATAGATTCATTTAAGCCACATATAGAAGAAGGATATGTAAAAAAATTAAGCATAAAATAAACATTAACAAAAAAAACTAACTTTCGTTAGTTATTTTTCATAATGGTGACCTGTACGGGATTTGAACCCGTGAATGCACGCGTGAAAGGCGTGTGTGTTAACCATTTCACCAACAGGCCATTTAAAATGGTGGGCCTGAATGGACTTGAACCATCGACCTTTCGCTTATCAGACGAACGCTCTAACCAGCTGAGCTACAAGCCCTTTTAAAAAACCTACCTTATTTTATCTTATTTTTCTTTTTTTTGCAATAGCTAATTAAAAAAATAAAACAAAAATCAGTAAATTAATTCTAGCATATATATATAACAAAGTAAAATACTTTTTTAAAACTGTTGAATATAAAGCAAAAATATAGTAAAATTAAAACAGAATAGAAGGAGGGAACGTTTATGGAAACTATCAAAAATTTTTTTACGTTAACTCCTTACCAAATTACAAATGTAATGATTTTTTTAGGATTTTTTGCTTTATTTACACTAGTATTATCCATACTAGTCACGGCAACTAGTTGGAAGTTATTTGAAAAAGCCGGCAGATTAGTAGGTGAAGCATTTATACCTATATATAATTTAGTAGTACTATTACAAATAGCTGAAATTCCATCATATTTTTTTCTTACTTTTTTAGTTCCTGGATTAAACATAGTTTTATTAATATTTGTAGAATATAAATTAGCTAAACTTTTTAAAGTAAGCAAAGGATTTATGTGGGGAATGTTTTTATGCCCCATAGTGTTCATACCAATGCTTGCACATGGACATTTTGTTTATAAAGAACCTGAAGAAGAAGTTTACATAAGTGTAAGTGATGAAATGCCAACAATTTTAAGCCAAGAAGAAATTGAAGCTTTAAATAAACAGGAAGTTAACGAGCCAAAAGTTGATAATATTTTCAAATCTGAAATAAAACAAAGAGAGTCGGTAGAGCCATATAAATCAAAAAAAATAAAAAGAAATAATAATTACAAAGTTGAAGAAATAAAACCTGAAATAATAAAAAGAGTAGAACCAGTAAAAGCAAAAGACATTGAAGAACAAAGAAAAGCAAAATTTATAGAGGAAGAAAAAATTGAAATAGTAGAATTATAGATGAATAATAAAACAATTTTTAAGTAGTAAAGCTATTAAATAAAAAACAGTATTATTAAACGTTAGTTTAAATGAGTATAACTAATTATCAAAAAATAGTAAGTGAGGTTTAAAGAATGGATTTAGTAACAGGCAACTTTACACACTATTTTTTTTGTTGTAAAATGAATATGGTGAGACTATGGCATACGATGATAAATCAATAAAAATTTTAGAAGGGTTAGAAGCAGTAAGAAAAAGACCAGGAATGTATATTGGCAGTACAGACAAAAGAGGTCTTCATCATTTAGTATGGGAAATCGTGGATAATGCAGTAGATGAAGTTATTAATGGATATGGAAAAAACATTTTAGTTAAAATAAATAAAGATGGTAGCATAACAATTAAAGACGAAGGTCGTGGGGTACCAGCGGGAATGCATGAAAGTGGTAAAAGTACACCAGAAGTAATTTATACTGTTTTACATGCTGGAGGAAAATTTGAAACAGATGGATACAAAGTAAGTGGTGGTCTTCATGGCGTTGGAGCAAGTGTAGTAAATGCTCTTAGCGAATGGATGAAAG
The DNA here is from genome assembly GCA_944350305.1 of uncultured Bacilli bacterium. Lineage (GTDB taxonomy): Bacteria > Bacillota_I > Bacilli_A > RF39 > UBA660 > CALVVN01. The sequence goes on along the minus strand of CALVOO010000017.1, from coordinate 19,997 downwards.
TTGAAATTAGACGAGATAAAAACATTTATGAAATAACATTTAAAGACGGTGGCAAAGTCAACACACCATTAAAAAAAATTGGAACAACGAAAGAAACAGGAACTACCGTTACATTTAAACCAGATTCCAATATTTTTAAAAATTGTAATTTTAGTTATACAACCATATGTGAAAGAATGCAGGAAAGTGCTTTTTTGATTAATGGATTAACAATTACAGTAATAGATGAAGAAGATGAAAAAGAAAGTACATTTCACTACGATAACGGCTTAGTATCATACATTGATTATATCAACGAAGATAAGAAAACATTACATAAAATCATTGAGATGCATGGACTTAAAAATAATATAGAAGTAGACGTAGCTATGCAATACACCGATGGATATAATGAACAGATCATTTCCTTTGTAAATAATGTAAAAACAGTAGATGGCGGTAGCCATGAAGTTGGTTTTAAAACTGCTCTTACAAAAGCATTTAATGAATACATAAAAAAATACAATTTAAGTAAAACTGGTTTAGAAGGCAGCGATACAAGAGAAGGCTTATCTGCAATAATAAGTTTAAAAATTCCAGAACAGTTATTACAATTTGAAGGTCAAACAAAAGGAAAATTAGGGACCCCAATTGCAAGGACCGTAGTAGAAAGTATAGTATATGAAAAATTAACTTATTTTTTAGAGGAAAATAAAGAAAATGCTGGCGTAATAATGGAAAAAACTTTAAAAAGTAAAAATGCTAGAGAAGCTGCTAGAAAAGCTAGAGAAGAAGCGAGAAATGGAAAAGGTCGAAAAGAAAAAGAAAAAATACTTTTAGGAAAATTAACACCCGCACAAAGTAAAGATTCAAAAAAAAATGAGCTGTTTTTAGTCGAAGGAAATTCAGCAGGTGGAACTGCAAAAAGTGGAAGAGATAAAGACTTTCAAGCTGTAATGCCATTAAGAGGAAAAGTAATTAATGCTGAGAAAACTAGTGCAAATGAGTTATTTAAAAATGAAGAAATTAACATGATAATACATGCGATAGGCGCTGGCGTTGGAAGTGAGTGTGACCCGACATGTTCAAATTACAATAAAATAATAATAATGAGTGATGCGGACGTAGATGGTTCACATATTCAAACTTTACTATTAACATTCTTTTACAGATATATGAGACCATTAATAGAAAATGGAATGATATATATAGCTGTACCCCCACTATATTTAATAAAATATGGTAAAGAGAAAAAATACTTAATGAGTAATGAAGAATTAAACGAATTTAGAAACAGTTACAAAGGAAAATTTACAATTCAGAGATATAAAGGACTAGGTGAAATGAACCCCGATCAATTATGGGAAACTACCATGGATCCAAATTGTAGAAGCTTAATTAGAGTAAAAATTGACGATTTGGCACTTGCTGAAAAAAGAGTTAATATACTAATGGGTGACAAAGTAGAACCAAGAAAAGACTGGATCAACGAAAATGTTGAATTTACATTAGAGGACGATTATAGGAGTTAATATATGAAGAAAGATGATACTAATGAAGCGTTAAAAAGAATATATGACTTTGCGCTTGAGGACATTATGGGTGATTGTTTTGGCAAATATGCTAAAGAGATAATACAAGAGCGTGCAATTCCTGATGTTAGAGACGGACTTAAACCTGTTCAAAGAAGAATATTATATGCAATGTACCTATCAAATAACACTTGGGAAAAACCTTATATAAAATGTGCTGCAACTGTAGGAGATGTACTAGGAAAATTTCATCCTCATGGTGATTCTTCAGTATACGAAGCAATGGTTAGAATGAGTCAATGGTGGAAACAAACTGCACCTTTGATTAGCATTCATGGAAACAACGGTTCTTTAGATGGGGATCCTGCTGCTGCATATCGTTATACTGAAGCCAGACTTGCTAAAATTAGTGAAGAATTACTTAATGATTTAGACAAAGAGACCGTTTCTTGGGCTCCTAATTTTGACGATCGTTTTCTTGAACCAACTGTTCTGCCTGCAAACTTACCTAATTTACTAATAAATGGAACAACAGGAATAAGTGCAGGATATGCTACTGACATACCACCTCATAACATTGAAGAAATTATTGATGCGACAATAAAGCGAATAGACTCTCCCAATTGCAACCTAGAAACAATCTTAGAAATAGTAAAAGGCCCAGACTTTCCAACGGGTGGAATCATAGAAGGAAAAGAAGGAATTACTGAAGCTTATAAAACTGGCAAAGGAAAAGTAGTTGTCAAAAGCAAATATGAATTTTTAAAAGAAAAAGGCAAAGAAAAAATAATAATTACAGAAATTCCATTTGACACATTAAAAGCAAATATTATTAAAAAAATAGATGAAATAAGAATTGACAAACGAATTGAAGGAATAAGCGAAGTAAGAGATGAATCAGATAAAAATGATAATGTCAGAATAGTCATAGATTTAAAAAGTAATGCAAATAAAGATTTAATAATAAATTACTTATTAAAAAATACAGAGTTACAGATAAATTACAATTTCAACATGGTGGCGATAGTAAACAAAAGGCCAAAACAACTTAGTATTACAGAAATAATAGACTCATTTATTTCCCATAGAAAAGAAATAGTAACTAAAAGAAGCGAATATGAACTTAAAAATAAACAAGCCAGAAAACATATAATTGAAGGATTCATTAAAGCTTTAGATATATTAGATGAAGTAATAAAAGTTATAAGACAAAGCAAAAATAAAAATGATGCAATTTTAAATTTAATAAAAGAATTTAACTTTACGGAATTACAAGCAGAAGCAATAGTGATGATGCAACTTTATAAACTTACTAATACAGATGTTACAATATTAAAAGAAGAGTATAAAAAACTTATAGATGAGATAAATTATTTAAAAAGCATTTTAGAAAATGAAAATAATTTAAAAAAGACAATCAAAGAAGAATTAAGAGAGTTAAAAAAGAATTACAGTACACCTAGAAAAACAATAATAAAAGACGAAATAACGCAAATAAAAATAGATGAATTGGCAATGGTAGATAAAAGCGACTTTATTGTAATAGTAAGTAAAAATGGTTATGTAAAAAAAGTAAGCATAAAATCATTTAATAATAAAGAACAATTAAATTTACGAGAAGAGGACTATATTGAAAATATATATAAAATAAATAATTTAGATACAATATTATTTTTCACAAATTTGGGTAACTACTTATATTTACCAGTTAGAGATATACAAGAAAGCAAAAACAAAGATCTAAAAGAACATATAAGTAGCTACATAGCTATTAGTGATGGAGAGAAAATAATAAGAAGTATTGGAATACACAACTTTGATGATACAAAACTTACATTAATAACAAAAAATGGAATGGTAAAAAATACTGAGTTAAAAAACTTTCAAATCACTAGATACAGTAAACCAATTACTGCAATAAAATTAAAAGATGACGACGAATTAATAAATATTTCTTTAAAAAATGGAACAGAATTTTTAATAACAACAGAAAATGGAATGTGTTTAAAATATAATTCTGATGAAATACCTGTGCTTGGGCTAAAAACAAGTGGTGTTAAAGCAATTAAATTAAATGATGGTGACAAAGTAATAAATGGCCAAAATATATATGATGACGAGCATTTAACTATATTTACAAATAACAAAACAGCAAAAAGAATAAAATTAAATGATATACCAAAAAATACTCGCGCAAAAAAAGGAAGTTTAATTATAAAAAACCTTAAGTCAAAAACATATAAAATCATAAATGCATATTTATCAAACAGCAAAACTTTATTTGGAATATTAAATGACGATATTGAAGAAATAAAAGCGAGTGAAATAAATATTGCGGACAAAATAAGTGCTGGTAACAAGATTACCTCAAAGAATATAACCGAAGTATTTTTAATCAATAAAATAAAAGATATTACTAAAAACAATAAAGAAGAAATAGAAGAAAAAATAATTGAACCTATGACAATGAGTGATTTTTTTGATGAGTTTAAAATATAGTATTTTTAATAATTGCCTACATAAAATATAGTAGGTGATTTTTTGTGACAAAAAAAGAAATGTTTAAAGAATTTGTTAAATTAAATCCTGAATTCGCTTACAGTGTTAAAAACGGGAAAACCACGTGGCAAGAGTTATATCAAATTTATGACTTATATGGTAGCGAATCAAGCTTATTTAATCAATACAAAAAAAATAGAATAACTGACAACATAACAAATAGTTTAGGTGTTAAAGAAATAATAAATAGTCTTAAAAATATAAACATCGATAATTTACAAGAAAATTTAAATGGTTTAGGGAAAGCTGTTAGTTTTATCGAAGATTTAACAAATTCTTTTAAAAAGGAAGAAAAAACAAAAAAGACAAAAAATATAAAGAAAGGAAAAATTGAACCGATAAATAGGTTTTTTGATGATTAATGAAAAAAAGTACATACGAAAAATTGTATTCAGATAACAATTATATAAAATATTTAAGGGAAAATAGTTATTGGTACAAGAACTTAAATAGAAATCCGGAAAGTATAGAAAAAATGATTGAAGAAATGAAAGAAAGATATGGTTTGAGATTCAAAGATAAAATCGATAAAGCAAAAACAAGTTTAGATTTAATAAATGCTTTTATGACAGTTACCAAAGATAACTAAATATTGCTTGTGTAAGTCAAGAATGATATAATTTAAACAGGATGGTGTAATTATGAGAGGTGTCTACATACATATTCCATTTTGTAAAAGTATATGTTCATATTGTGACTTTTGTAAATTTTTATATTCACCATCATGGGCAGGGGAATATTTAAAAGCATTAGAAAGAGAAATAAAAGAAAAATATGATAACGATGAAATCAAGTCTATTTACATAGGTGGAGGCACACCATCATGTTTAAGTAAAGAGGAAATATTAAATTTATTTAAAATAATTAAAATTTTTAAAATTAATAGTAAATGTGAAATAACATTCGAATTAAATGTTGATGATATATCAATAAATTTATTAGAAATATTAAAAGAAAATGGAATAAATAGAATTAGCATAGGAATACAAAGCTTTAATGACATAAACTTAAAATTTATGAATAGAAAACACAATAAAAAGGAAATAAAAGAAAAGATAAAATTAGCAAAGAATTATTTTAATAATATCAATGTAGACTTTATGTTCGCTCTTCCTATTGAAAATTATTCGATGTTTTTAAGTGACTTACATGAATTTATCAATTTAAATGTTCCGCATTTAAGCACTTATTCGTTAATAATTGAAGACAATACTATTTTATCTTATAAAAAAATCGAGCCAATAAAAGAAGAACTAGATTACAGAATGTACAAAAAGATATGCAAATCATTAAATAGGAAAGGTTATGTTCATTACGAAATAAGCAATTTTGCTAAACCTGGTTATGAAAGCGTACACAATCTAAATTATTGGAACAATGATGAATATTATGGATTTGGATTAGGTGCGCATGGCTATATATCTGAATTAAGATATGAAAATACAAGAGCTTTAAATGACTATTTAGAAGGTAATTACAGATTAAAAGAATTTATAATATCAAAAAGAGAAGATATGGAAAACGAGATCATACTTGGTCTTAGAAAAATAAATGGTATTAATATCAAAGATTTTTTTGACAAATTCAAGATTAATATTCAGGATGAATTTAACATTACTAGTTTAATAAAAAAAGGATATTTAGAGCTTGAAGATAACTTTCTAAAAATAAAAGAAGATAAAATTTATATAATGAATGAAATATTAAATAAAATATTAGACAAAGGAGAACAAAATGAGTAAGAAGAAAGAAATATTATCAATTATCTGCGTAGGAATATTATTGCTAATTTTTGGCTTGTCTCTATATATAAACAGAGATAAATTAGTGGTAGTTGCAGACGAAACACATACTACAGAAGATATTTATTTAGATTATTTATTTAACGAAGTTGATAAAGTTGAAGGTATATCAGTAGACAGTGTTAATTTTGATGGATTGACATTTAATGAAAGAATAAATTATGCAATAAGCAAAGTAAAAGCAAGTCTAATAGTTTCATATGCATCTAAAAAAGAAATGAAAATGTTTGCAGAAAATTACAAAGATATAATTTTTATTACTCTGGGAACGACTTACGATGAAAGTTTAGATAATCTAATTGGAATAAAATTTAATGAATATAACATAGGATACATATTAGGATATTTAGCTAGTATCAGTACAACAACAAACAAGATAGGTTTTATAGGAACAGAAGAAAAAACTAATGAAGAATTATTAAATGGAATTTATGCTGGGGCATTTGAAGCCAATAGCGAGATTACAATTGCTGTTGATTATATGGGAAAAGAAACATATAAAAATGGATTTTATCAAAACAAAAATGAAGACATTACAGATTCAGAATTAGCATATAACAAAGCAAATGCACTATATGAAAGTGGTGTTGATATAGTAATAGAGACAGCAAACAATAGTAGTGAAGGAATAATTAAAAGTGCCGAGAAAAAAAATAAATATGTTATTAGTGACTGTATTAATAAATCAAACAATATATTAGCATGTTTTGAAAGAGATATCACCTATGCATTAAATGAAGTAGTAAAAGATTATAAAAATAATAATTTAAAAGACAATTACATCTATGACATAAATAACGGTTTTAATATAAGTATGTTTAAAAATGTTTCAGATGAAACTATAAAATTAATAAATGAAATTATAAAAGATATGTAAAAAAGCTTACTAAAATCGTAAGCTTTTTTAAAAAGAAAAAAGTCAAAAAATGACTTAATTTTTTTATGGCGGAGTAGAGAGGATTTGAACCTCCGCGCCAGTTTCCCGACCTACACCCTTAGCAGGGGCGCCTCTTCAGCCTCTTGAGTACTACTCCATTGCTAATAAAAATAATATACTATTTTTTAGTATTTGTCAAATAAATTTACTTATACTATTATATGTAAATTATGTAAAGAATATTTGCTTATAAATATCATTTTTGTTAAAATATAATAAAGGAATGGTGTAAATAATATATGTTTAAAAAAGATTTTGAATTTTACAAATTAGTTAGTGAAATAAAAAAACAAAGAGAGTTAACTGCCGAAGAGGAAAATTTATTAAATATTGCCAATAGTGCTAGAAAAACTAAGATAGAATCACAAAAAAAAATAACAACAAAGGAAAAGAAGACAAAAAAAACTATAAAAATTAAATCGGGCACTATGTGTTTTATTATAATAGCATCAGTTGCTTTAGGAGTCGTAGGAAAGAATGCCTATGATAAAGTTGCTCCATATATCTCAAATTTTATAGAATATAACATGGAATCAGGAACTATTTATGAAAAACAATACGAATATAATGGATTGGAATTGCCTAGTGCATTAAACAGAAAAATAGTTAGGGATTTAAATGGAGTAAGAGTAAATGATGAATTACCTTATGATTATAATGATCCTACAAACTTATCTATAACTGAAGATGGAAGAAAGGTTGGATTACTAGTTGATTATTATAATGGATTTGACAATTATTTACAATCTGATAGCGGCAAAGGATACTATGAAAGAATGTATGAACAAATGTTAAGACTAATCGAAATGGGTCAAGATCCAAATAGTTTAGAATGTATTTATACTTTTGATGAACTATCTAAAATGTATGAAAAAGGTAACAATATGGGAATGGGTGAGCAATAATGGAAAAATATGATGAAATTATAAAATTAGATGGAAGAGATTTTTTAATTGTAGATAATTTAAAATACAAGGATAAAGATTACATTTTTGTTCATGCAATTGAAAATGATGATATTGCAATTTTAGAAGAATATGTTGAAAATAATGAAAAAATGGTTAAAAGTGTAGATGATTCACTGTTTGATTTATTGTTAGGACTTTTTTGTAAACAGAATATAGAGTAGACAAAATTATGTCTTTATATAACTAGTATTAAATGTAACAAAAGAAAATGAAAAACTCTATTAACTCAAACACAAATAATTGCAATCTTAGTAACACAAAAAATTAAAGTTTATAATTGCTAAATAACAATAGGGTACTAAAATACCAATCTAAAATATATGTTTAAAATATTACTATTACATTTATTGTATTAGTTATTGCAAGGTTTGAGGATATATTAAGGAATTAATGGGATTTAAGAAAGGAAATATATGAAGAAAGGATTCACTTTAATTGAATTATTAGTGGTTATTGGAATTTTTGGAATTATTTTATTAATTGTTGTTCCATCTACAATTAGAATTTTGAATTCAAGTATTGAAAATACTATGAAGATTCAAGAAAAAGAAGTCGAAGATGCAGCTAAATTATTTTTAGAAGATTACTGTAAAACACCTTTAGATTCTAACAAAGTATGCCCACTTAGTAAAACAATGATAGATGGAATAGCATACTTTAACGGAGAATTAAGTTTAGACACTTTAGTAGATAATGAGTATATTAACGATGTTTCAATAAGAAATAATGAATGCATAGGAAAAATTATAATATCAAATAATGAGGCTGAAGCATATTTAAAATGCGGTGAAGCTTACACAACAGAAGGGTATTAAATTTACACTATTTGACATTTTTATCTAATTATGGTATAATTTACACAGTAATTAGGGGGTAGATAAAAATGAAAGGTAGATTTTTATTAGATTATTTAGATGAAAATTATTATAAAAAATTAGAAAGAAGTTTAAAAAAATATAATATGGTAGCCTATAAAAAACTAGTTTTTGACTTTTATCCAAAATTAAGAAGTGGCGAATTTTTAGGAGAATTAGTTAGTATTAATAAGCATGAACAAACTGAAACATATGAATTAAAACTTCCAACTGATAGTTTATTTGTAAAAGTTTATGGCGAAGTAAAACTAAATTACACTGTATATCGTTCACAAAATACAGTAATGTTAAATTTACTTGAACCAAAAGATATATTGATGGATGGTCATAAATCTGAATTAACGGCATATAAAGGAATAATGATATCTAAGGCTAATGCACAAAAAGAAATGTTTAAAATTGATTTATTAAGTAGATTAGAAAACAAATAAAATGGATTAAATTAAAAACTCAAAATAATCATATTTTGAGTTTTTCTTTCGATTTGGTGCAGGTGACAGGAGTTGAACCTGCACGCCGTAAGGCGCTAGATCCTAAGTCTAGTGCGTCTGCCAATTTCGCCACACCTGCGTTATAAAAGTAGTTATCAAAACTACTTAATTACATAGTGGTGGATCTTGCAGGACTCGAACCTGCGACCGCCCGGTTATGAGCCGGATGCTCTAACCAACTGAGCTAAAGATCCGTGTTTTCATATTACCACAACAATTAAAATAATACAACATAAAATTAAAAAAATCAAACATTTTTTATGTATTTTTACCCAATAAATATAATCATATAAAAAATTAATTACAAAAACAAAGAATTTAAATTGACACTAATAATAAAAATTAATATAATTACATTGTATAGTAGGAGAAAACATAATGAAAAAAAGTGTATGTTTAATTTTTATAACATTAATTTGTGTAGTATCTATATTTGTTTCAATAAATAAACCAAAAGAAGTAAAAAAAGAATACAAAAATGAAAGACAATTAATAGCATATACAATAGACGGACAGACAATGACAAGTAATTTTCCAAATAAAGAAGATGGATATATAGGAGAAAGTGTAACTTGTACAAATGGAGTAACAGGACAGTGGAATAATGAAACATGGAAGTTAGAACTAAATGATGTAACGACTACAACGAGTTGTACAATAAATTTTATAGAATATACACCATATTTTTATGAACAAATATTAGAAGACAACCCAAATGTAGAGACAAGAACAGACTTTAGTACAGTATTTACAGAAAGTAATAATGGGAACACAATATATAAAGCAAGTGGGCAAGATGGGTTAGATACATATTACTTTGCAGGTGCAGTAACAAATAACTATGTAAAATTTGCAGGATATTACTGGAGAATAGTAAGAATAAACGAAGATAATAGTGTAAGACTTATATATGCAGGAACAAGTGCAGATGATACAGCAGGATTTATAAGTACAAGCCAAAAATATAATTCTATAAATGATAATAGTGCTTATGTAGGATATATGTATACGGAAAGTCAGCAATATGGAACAGGAACAAATAGTCCAATAAAAACATTAGTAGATAACTGGTATGCAAGTAACTTGAATAGTTACTCAGGATATATAAGTAAGACAGCGATATACTGTAATGATAGAACAGTAGGAAGTGGAACATGGAGTGCAACAGGAAGCACATTCTACTATGCTGCATATACAAGACTAAGAACAAATAAAACACCAACATTTGCATGTAGTAATGCAAATGATAGGTTTACAGCAAGTACAAGTACAGGAAATGGAAAACTAACATATCCAATAGGACTGATTACAGCAGATGAGATAAGTTACGCAGGGGGATTATACGGAACAAATAACTCAAACTATTATATAGCCCAGAACGCATCAAGTGGAGCATCATGGTGGTGGACAATGAGTCCGGACTACTGGAGTAGCAACTACAGCTACGCTTACGTGTTCTACGTGGGCGGGTCTTCTGCCACTGGCCGCTTGTACAACAGCCTCGTCAGCATCACGCGCGGCGTGCGTCCCGTAATTTCTCTGAAATCTTGTGTTCTTGCCTCTGGAGGAAGTGGAACGGCAAGTGATCCATATACAATATCGTTAACAAACTCTTGTGCTACATTAGAAAATTAGAAAATCATTTTTTGACTGCACCTTTAGCGTAGAAAGCAAATAAAAAGTCAGTTCAAGAAAAATAATATAATACACTTTCAAAAGGAAGTGTATTTTTCTATGTTTTAAGAGAAAATGGTTTTTAATTTTCAATTGACATTAAATATGCTAATAAGTATAATTTAATCATAAGATAGGTGGAATATATATGAATAAAAAGATTAATAAATTAAATATTAAAAAAATATTAAAAACAATACTTGTTTCATCATTATTAATCACAATATGCATAATTCAAAATTATCAAACAAGATTAATAGAAAATGAAACAGATAATGAAAAAATTATTGCAGAAGTCACAAATTTAAGTACATATAATAATTCAAATATTAATTTAAACAATTTTCATAATATATTACAACAGAAAGATTTATATACAGTTTCTACAAATAAATTTATATGTGAAGGCGAGAATTTAACTTGCAATTCAAGTGAAAAATATAATAATATTGGATTAATAAATGTAGATGAGTTTAACAAAATAGGCGGTTTTGATTCATATTTAAAAACTAATAGTTCTTATTTTACTTTGACCGAAGCAGGAAACTTAGTTGAAAAAATCACAAATAATAATATTGAAAGTGTAACTCATGATTCCATAAGTGGTTTAAGACCTGTTGTCTATGTGCCAGGAGAAACAAAAGTTACTGGAACTGGAAAATATGAAGATCCCTACATATTTAAAGAAAAAACATATATTGTAAAAATAAATGCAAAAAATGGTACTACAAGCCCAACAACAGCTGAATTAACACATGCTGGAAGTTATACATTTATTGCAATGCCTAATGATGGATATAAAATTGACAGTTCAAAGATAAATTGTGATAAAACAGTTACAATAAATATAGATGAAAATAAAATAGTGATAAGTGATGTATTAGATAATACAACATGCAGCGTTGAATATAGCCCAATACCTTTACTTGCAGATAAAATACTAACGGACAACCCAAATGTAAGTACAAGAAGTAATTTTAGTACAATATTTACGACAAGTAACAATGGAAATACAATATATAAAGCAAGTGGACAAGATGGAAAAGATACGTATTATTTTGCAGGTCAGGTAACAAATAACTATGTAAAGTTTGGAACAAATAGTAGTGGACAAGAACTATGGTGGAGAATAGTAAGAATAAATGAAGATAACAGTGTAAGACTAATATATGCTGGTCTTAGCGCAACAGATACAGCAGCATATGTAAGTATCAACCAAAAATATAATTCTATAAATGACAATAGTGCTTATGTAGGATATATGTATACTAAGAATGTTCAAAGAGGAACAAATACAAATAGTGGAGTAAAAACAATATTAGACAGTTGGTATGCAGAGAATTTAGAAGATTATGATGGATATATAAGTAAAACTGCAATATATTGTAATGATAGAACAGTAGGAAGCGGAAGTTGGAGTGCAACAGGAAGTGCGTTTGCATATAGTGGGTATAAGCGAATATGGGAAGATTTCAGCCCAACATTCATGTGCAGTAATTTAAGCGATAGATTTACAATAAGTAAAGAAACAGGAAACGGAAAACTAACATACCCAATAGGATTAATAACAATGGATGAAGTGTATTATGCCGGTGGTATTACAGCTGAAAATCCAAATTATTATATAGCACAAAACGCATCAAGCTTGGTCGATTATTGGTGGACAATGACACCACATTATTGGTACAAATCAAATAAATATGCAAGTGTTTTTCTCATTGGTGCGTTAACATACAATGGAAGAATTGGATATAGTAATGCGGTAGAAGATGTTGGCGGGGTACGTCCCGTAATTTCTCTTAAAGCATGCGTAACAACTAATGAAGGAAATGGAACGGCAAGTAATCCATACATAATAAGTTTATCTGACACTTGCTCAAATGTAGATAATGAAATACCAAAGCAACCAGTAAGAATAAGTGTTGCAACGAATGATACAAGTATGGCAACAGTAAATGCTCCAAGTTCAGTAATGATAGAAAATGGCGGAAATTATACATTTACAATTAAAGTAAACAATGGATATACATATGAAAGTTTAAGTAATTGCGGGGGTGCAACATATGATGTAACAACAAATACACTTACATTTAAAAGTGTATCAGAGAACACAACATGCATAGTAAACTACAAACCAATAGAAAGAAATTTATACGAACAAATTTTAATAGATAACCCAAATATAAGTACGAGAAATAGTTTTAGTACAACATTTACGACAAGTAATAATGGAAACACAATATATAAAGCAAGTGGACAAAATGGAAAAAACACATATTATTTTGCAGGAGAGGTAACAAACAATTATGTAAAGTTTGGAACAAATAGTAGCGGACAAGACCTATGGTGGAGAATAGTAAGAATAAACGAAGATAACAGTGTACGTTTAATATATGCAGGTTTAAGCGCAAATGATCCAGCTGGATTTATAGGTGGATCAGCATATAATGAAGATCATGATAATAGTGCATATGTAGGATACATGTATACATTAAATCAACAATATGGAAACAGTACAAGTAGTAAAATAAAAATTACAATAGACAATTGGTATGCAGAAAATTTAGAAAAGTACGATGACTGCATAAGTAAAACAGCAATATATTGTAGTGATAGAACTATAGGTGATGGTACATGGACAGCTACAGATAACAAAGACTTCTATTTTTCTGCAATTATTAATAGAAAAAATGCACCAGCATATTCATGCTCAAATCAAAATGACAGATTTACAGTAAGTACAAGCTCTGGTAATGGAAAATTAGAATACCCAATAGGATTGATAACATTTGACGAAGTAATATATGCAGGAGGTTATTATTTAGAAGGAAATAGTAATTATTATTTATATGATAATGCAAAAACAAGTTTTTCAAACTGGTGGACTATGACACCATTTGGTTGGGTTCCAAACTATTTTTTCACAAATGACGATTTTTCAACGATAGATGCAGGGGTGTTTAAAGTAGGAGCTAGTGTAAATAGTGGAAGAATATATATACAGCCAGTGGACAATACATATGGTGTAAGACCAGTAATATCACTTAAATCTTGTATACATGTAGCAAGTGGAAATGGAACTGCTAGCAATCCGTATACAATAGGAATATCAGATACATGTTCAAATCTTGAAAATTAATAATTTAATTATTGACAAAAACTACATTTATGCAATAATTAAATTATGAAATATGGATACATAGAATTTTTAAACTATATAAAAAATGAAAAAAACTATTCTAAACTGACTATCAAAAGTTATAAGGAAGATTTAGAAGAGTTTTTATTTGTAACAAAACTCAAAGATATATATTATGCAAGTGAAATAGACATAAAAAAATATTATAAATATTTATATAATAAAAATAACAGTACTATATCTAGAAAAATTAGTACACTTAAAAGCTATTATAAATTTTTATGTAAAAATAGTAATTACAGTAATATAATGACAAAATTTAAGCTTCCAAAAAAGAAAAAAAGTCTTCCTACTTTTTTGAATTATAAAGATTTGGAAGAATTAATTAGTGCTAGTAGTGAAGGCGATTTTGGAGAAAGAAATAGACTTATAATTGAAATGTTCTATGCAACCGGAGTGCGTGTTAGCGAACTAGTTAATATAAAACTTAGCGATATTGATTTTAGTGAAAAAACAATTAGAATTCATGGCAAAGGTAATAAAGAGAGATTTGTTTTTTATGGAGAGTACTGTGAAGAAGCACTAAATTTATATATTAATAATTTAAGACGTAAATTAGTTGACAAAAATAATAACGAATTCTTGTTCTTAAATAAATACGGTGGTAAAATTAGTGATAGGTCTATTAGAAATATAATTAATACGATAATAAAAGAAACAAGTATAAAAATGAATATCCATCCTCATACATTAAGACACACATTTGCAACCCATTTATTATCACAAGGAATTGACCTTAAAAGTGTCCAATTTTTGCTTGGACATGAAAATTTAAGTAGTACAGAAATATACACACATGTTACAGATGAAATGTTAAGAAATGTTTATTTACATAGTCACCCTAGAAGTGAGGAGGAAAAGCATGAGTAAATTATATTTTAGATACGGAGCAATGAATTGTGGAAAAACTACTCTTTTATTACAAGTTGCTAACAATTATGAAGAAAGAGGTATGAAAGTAGTGATCATTAAACCTTTAATAGATGTAAAAGGAAATGACACTATTGTCTCAAGAATTGGATTATCTAGAAACGTTGATTATCTAATTAAAGATGATGATAATATTAAAGCTTTTTTAAAAACTTGTTTCAATAAAAAAATATCGTGTGTTTTAGTAGATGAAGCACAATTTCTAAATAAAGAGCAAGTAGATGAATTATTTTTATTTACCAAGAAATATAACATTCCTGTCATTTGTTACGGGCTAAGAAGCGATTTTAAAACTATGGCATTTCCTGGTAGTTTAAGACTATTTGAAATAGCAGATGTTTTGGAAGAGCTTTATACTATTTGTAGATGTGGCAAAAAGGCCAAATTTAATGGAAGAATAATTAATGGTAAATTTGTAAATACAGGTAGTCAAGTTGCAATTGACGGTGTGGGTAAGGTGCAATATGAGAGTTTATGTGGAAAATGCTATTTAGAAAAAGTGTTAAAAATTAATGTAAATAATATAAATGAGGAGGAAAATTAATATGAAATATGTTTACATGTTTAGTGAAGGTAATGCTGATATGAGAAATCTTCTTGGTGGTAAAGGAGCTAATTTGGCGGAGATGACTAATATCGGGCTACCAGTACCACAAGGTTTTACAATTACAACTGAAGCATGCACTAAGTATTATGAAGATGGATGTGAAATCAATGGAGAGATACAAAGCCAAATAAATGAATATATAGTAAAAATGGAAGAAATTACTGGTAAGAAGTTTGGCGATAAAGAAAATCCGTTGTTAGTTTCTGTTAGATCAGGTGCCAGAGCTTCAATGCCAGGAATGATGGATACTATTTTAAATTTGGGCTTAAATGAAGAGGTGGTTAATACCTTAGCAGAAAAATCTGGTAATGCAAGATGGGCATGGGATTGTTATAGAAGATTCATTCAAATGTATTCCGATGTAGTTATGGAAGTAGGCAAAAAATACTTTGAAGAATTAATCGATAAAATGAAAGAGAAGAAAGGCGTTAAACTAGATGTAGAACTAGGTGCCGAAGATTTAAAAGAACTTGCTAGAGAGTTTAAAGCTGAGTATAAAGCTAAAATTGGTACAGATTTTCCGAGTGATCCTAAAGAACAATTAATGGGAGCCATTAAAGCTGTATTCCGTTCTTGGGATAACCCACGTGCAAATGTGTACAGAAGAGATAATGATATTCCTTATTCTTGGGGAACAGCTGTCAATGTTCAATCAATGGCATTTGGTAACATGGGTGATGATTGTGGAACAGGTGTTGCATTTACTCGTGATCCAGCCACAGGAGAAAAAGGATTATTTGGTGAATTTTTAACAAATGCACAAGGAGAAGATGTTGTTGCCGGTGTTCGTACACCGATGCATATTTCTGAAATGGAAGAAAAATTTCCAGAAGCATTTGAGGAATTTAAAAAAGTATGTAAAACTCTAGAAGAGCATTATAGGGATATGCAAGATATGGAGTTTACTGTAGAGCATGGTAAATTATATATGTTACAAACCAGAAATGGTAAAAGAACTGCTCAAGCAGCATTAAAAATTGCTTGTGATTTAGTTGATGAAGGAATGCGTTCAGAAGAAGAAGCAGTATTAATGATAGATCCTCGTAATTTAGATACCTTATTACATCCGCAGTTTGATGCCAAAGCTTTAAAGGAAGCAACTGTTTTAGGTAAAGGATTGGGTGCTTCTCCTGGTGCTGCTAGCGGAAAAGTTGTTTTCACTGCTGAAGAAGCTGCAAAACAAGGTATTGGTGGAAAAGGTGAAAAGGTAATATTAGTTAGACTTGAAACATCGCCAGAAGATATAACAGGTATGAAAGCTGCTCAAGGCATTTTAACGGTTCGTGGTGGTATGACTTCCCATGCTGCAGTTGTAGCACGCGGTATGGGTACTTGTTGTGTATCTGGATGTGGTGACATTCAAATGAATGAAGAAAAGAAAGAATTCGAATTACGTGGTAAAGTTTTCCATGAAGGAGATATTATTTCAATAGACGGATCAACTGGTAATATTTATGATGGTGAAATACTAACTGTTGATGCAACAATTGCAGGGGAATTTGAACGCGTCATGCAATGGGCAGACAAATATAGAAAATTAGGTGTAAGGACTAATGCTGATAACCCAAGAGATACAAGAAAAGCTGTAGAATTAGGCGCTGAAGGTATTGGGTTATGTCGTACTGAGCATATGTTTTTTGAAGAAGAGAGAATACCTGCAATTAGAAAGATGATTTTATCTGAAACAGTAGAAGAAAGAGAAAGAGCTTTAGATGCGTTAATTCCTTTCCAAAAAGGAGATTTTAAAGCAATGTACAAAGAATTAAAAGGTTTACCAATGACTGTTCGTTATTTAGATCCACCTTTGCATGAATTTTTACCTACTGAAGAAAAAGACATTATCGCTTTAGCAAATGATATGGGTGTAACTGTAGAACGATTAAAAGCTAAATGTGCTGAGCTACATGAGTTTAATCCAATGATGGGTCATAGGGGTTGTCGTCTTGCCGTTACTTACCCAGAAATAGCTAAAATGCAAACACGCGCTTTAATTGAAGCTGCTATAGAAGTCAAGGAAGAAGAAGGATATGATATTGTACCTGAAATTATGGTTCCGCTAGTTGGAGAGGTTAAAGAGTTAAAGTTTGTAAAAGATATTATTGTGGAAACTGCAGAGCAAGTTAAAAAAGAGAATGGTTCAGACATGATGTATCATATTGGTACTATGATTGAAATACCTAGAGCCGCTTTGACTGCCGATGAAATTGCAAAAGAAGCTGAATTTTTCTCATTTGGTACGAATGATTTAACACAAATGACGTTTGGTTTTTCAAGAGACGATGCTGGTAAATTCCTTAATTCATATTACGAAAATAAAATTTATGAACAAGATCCTTTTGCAAGATTAGATCAAATTGGTGTTGGAAAACTAGTTGAAATGGCTGCAAAAAATGGAAAGAAAACTAGACCTGACATTAAACTAGGTATATGTGGTGAACATGGTGGCGATCCATCAAGCGTGGAATTTTGCCATAATATTGGGCTAACATATGTTTCTTGTTCACCATTTAGAGTTCCTATTGCACGTCTATCTGCTGCTCAAGCCGCTATACGTGAAAAAGGGAGCAACTAGGTAATATTAGCACTTGTCTCACTTAATCATTGCAAATAATGATATACTTTGAGTTTAAGCAAGATATAGTATATTATTGATGCAGTGGAAAGTGTGTAAATGTTTTCGTTTAAATGTGGTGCGAGTAATAAATTATTCTGGAAGAAAATGTTTGAAAAACTCTATCGAGTGATGGAGTTTTCTTTTGTTTATAAAAACACTTAATTTTTACTAATTGTGTGATATAATTTAGTTAAGGAGAGTGTTTATGAATACGATGAAAAATATGTTGTGGGGAATTGTATTAATTATTTTAGGTTTGATATTAGGTTTAAATGCACTTGATATAACTAATATTGATATATTTTTTGATGGTTGGTGGACTTTAATAATTATTATTCCTTGTTTTATAGGTTTATTTAAAGATAAAGATAAAACTGGTAATGTTATAGGTCTTATATTAGGTTTTGCCTTGTTGTTTTGTTCTTTAGGTCTATTAGATTTTGAAGTGATTTGGAAATTAGCATTTCCTGTAATTTTAATAATAATTGGGTTATCATTTGTTTTTAAAGATAGTTTTAATAAAAAAATTACTGATGAAATAAATAAGATTAATAAAAAAAGTGTCGGTGAAAATGAATATTGTGCAACTTTTTCTAGTCAAAATGTAAACTTTAATAAAGAAGAGTTTAAAGGTGCGACTATTAATTCTATTTTTGGTGGAGTGAAACTAGATTTAAGAAAAGCTATAATTAAAAATAGTCAGGTAATTAATTGTTCTACAATTTTTGGTGGTATAGATATTTATGTTCCAGAAAATGTTAATGTAAAAATTAAGTCAAATTGTATTTTTGGTGGTATATCAAATAAGAAACAAGAATTTTTAGAAGAAAAAGATGTTAAAACTATTTATATCAATGCTACAGTTATGTTCGGTGGAGTTGATATAAAATGACATCGGTTCAAAAAGTAATAAAATATTGTGCAATAGGTTTCGCAATTTTGCTTATAGTAAATATTATTTTTGGTATATTATGGGCAGTTGGTTCTTTAAGCGGTTTTTTAGGATTAACTGTTAATACTGATATTAATAAAAATATGGAAATAATAGGTACCGAACAAAGTAATATTAATAGTTTAGATATTGAATTATGGTTTACGTCATTAGAAATTAAAAGGGGTAATGAATTTAAAGTTGAATCAAATAATTCAAATATTAAGTATTATAGTAAAAATGGGAACGTGGAAATAAAAGAAAAAGATAGTTTTTTTGATTTTTCTTCTGGCAATACTAATAGTGCTGTAATAGTATATATTCCTGAAAATATATACAATTTATATGAATTAGATGTTGAAACGTCAGGTGGTGTAGTTAAGATAAAAGATTTGCAAGTAAGTAATTTTGTTTTTGAACAAGGTACAGGCGAGACTGCGATTGAAAACTTAATTGTTACTAACAAAGTTGATATTGCTGGTGGTGCTGGTAAGATGAATATTTTATCTAGTAGCTTTAATAACCTAGATTTAAAACTGGGTGTAGGTGAGTTTAATTTAAGTGGTGTTTTAACTGGAAATAATGAAATTGAATCCGGAATTGGTAACGTTAATATCAACTTAACTAATGGACTAGATAGTTATAGAATTAGAACTGAAAAAGGTGTTGGCATGATTAAAATAGGTGAAAAAGAAATGTCTAATAATGAAATATATGGTAGTGGAATAACTAATATTAATATAGAAGGCGGTATTGGAAATATTAGTATAAATTAATAATAAAATTATTTACATACTCAACTATAAAAAAAATAAGTGGGTTTGAACTGAACCCCAAAAGTTGGACAGTTAATAATAGTTTCTAATTAGAGGATTGTAACCTGTAATTTACAGGAGACA
>CALVOO010000016.1 GCA_944350305.1 uncultured Bacilli bacterium | reverse complement strand
CCTTTTGAAGCCATAAGAAAACACCTCCTTTCAGAAGTGTATTCTACCATATTTTTATAAACAGGTTTTTAATTGATGTCTACTCTAAGGGGTGCATTTCATTAAAAAATAAGGTTTTATTTTTATTCACTTAAATCGGTAAATTCAAAATCATCTAAAATTTCTACTTCGTTATTATTAGAGTTTTCATTATGATTATTATCTTGTTCCTCGTCTATTTCAGTAATAGGTTCTTTGATTTCATCTTTTTCAGTTTCTACAATAATTTCTTTTCTATCAGAAGAACCAGAACGATTCCATAAATTATATATTTCCTCTTTAATAACTTTAGAGTCAACATATAGATATTGTTGTTGATTTTTTAAGGATTTTACCCTGTCTGTATATTCGATTAATAATATGCTGTCTGATAGCTTCGATATTTTGTCTTCACATATGTCGTTACTAGAAATTTCACTATTAAGAATTTCTAATATTTTCTCTTCTTTATTTATTTCATTTTGTAGCGTTGCGTAATTTATATCAAGATTTTTAAGTTCTTCTTTATATGCATATATGTCGTCAATGTATTCATTTTCAAGATATTTGTTATTTTCAATTTCTGTTTTTATTTCGCCAATTAGTGTATCTATATTTTTTAATTCGTCATCAGATATATCTAAAGTGTTAATAGTATAAAGTCTTTCTTCTAAATAAGTTAGTTTGTTTTCACTACACATTCTTGCTTGTTTTACATCTTCGCTTAAATTTTTACTTACACTTATTAAATTTAAAACTTCAGCCTTTCTTGAATTTATACCTTCTAAATTTGCTTTGCATTTTGCAATTTTTTCCTTATGATATGTTTGTTTAATATGTATTCTGTTTTTTTCTTCTTCATTATCATATGTATAGCTATTTACTTTACTCTCTAAATTTGTACTCAATTTCTCATAATTATCAATTACTTCAAAAATATTTGAACCATTTATTTCTTCTTGTGTATATTTTAATTCACAATTTGCCATTTTAATTAATGTTTCAATCTCTTCTTTAACTTCTTTTATGTCTTTATCACTTTTAAATGCATCTAAAATTTTGCCACCTAAAACCTCTGGACTGTTTTGCCACATTTCTATCGATTTTTCAACGATTTCAATTTCTTTTTTGCAATTATTTAATATTAACTTGTCTTTATTAAAAGTTAAATCATCCATATAGGAACTTTCAGAAATCTTCTTTTCAACTTCAATAAGCTTTGTATTATTTGTATTTATCTCGTCTTCAACTCTTATTATTTCTTCTTCTAAATATTTTTTACGATTTATTTCTTTTTCTAGGCCTTTTATGTTTTCTATAGTTTCTTCGTAATATTTACTATTTTCTTCCGAAGGCTTAATTTCATTTTTTATCATTAATTTTTTTAAAAGACAATTTAATCTATTGATATCTTCCTCAACTGATTTAAAATATGTTTCTCCACTTTCTAAAATTCTATTAAAAGCCTCTAATTCTGCATAATATTCTTCTTTTTCCTGGTTAAGCTGTTTAATTGTTTTTTCTAAGTAATTTTTTTCATTTAAGTCTTTGTCTTTTTCAATTTGCAATATGTAATCATTTTTTTCTAATTTTTCTTCTAATTTATTTTTTTCTTTTGTTAATTTTTTCTTTTTTTCTTCTAGTCTTGCAACTTCATTAGATACAATTTGAATGCCTAAATCAGTTCCTGATTTTTTTACTAATATGTTTATTAAATCTTCTAATGCTTTGTAATTCATATTTTCAACTCCTTTTACCAGTCTAGTTCAATTTTATTAGATTTCGTAGTTATTTCTTTTTTTTCTTGTTTATTTATTTCTAATTTATTTTCTTCAACTTTTTCAATGACTTCTTCTTTTTTCCCTAGTTCGTTGTAATTTTCATTATTTTCTGACGCAGAGATATTGTCTGTTTGTATGCTATTATTTTTATCTTTTGTCCATTCTTTTATCAATTCTTCTTTAACTTTATCTACATTTACATATATTACATCTTTTTTGTTATTCAATTCATTTAATTCAATATTAATAAGCTCTTTTTGGTTTATATCGTTTATTTTTGATGCATAATCAACGTAGTCGTTTTCATTTATTTTGTCTGTAATTTGTTCTAATTTTTTATTGTTTTTTTCTATTGAATTTGCCAACATTGTTTTTTTGTTTTCACATTTTAATTTATTACTCTCAAGTTCTTTTAATACTTCCTCATTATGTTTTATTAATTTTAAAACTTTTTCTAATTTTTCTTTTATGTTTAATTCAATATTTTCTATTTTTTCCCAAATTTCTAAAGTGATTCCTTTGTTCAGTGATGATTTTTTTAACTTATCTAAAATCTCAACATCTTTTTTTACATTTGTAACGTAATTGTTTAGCTTATCTTTTATTGCTTGCTCCTTATGTTGTTCATCTTTTATCCTTTCTAATTCTTTATCGATTAAAGTAATTTTATTATTTTCTCTGTCAACAGCATTAATTAAATATTCTTTTATTCTTATATCTAATTCTTTTTCTTCATTGTTTATATAATTATTTTCCTCTATTTTTATTTTTAATTCTTTTAAATGCTCATCTAATTGTTTTATTCTATTATAAATATAGCTCATTAGAGATTGACTATTTTTTTCTTCTTCATTTTTGGCAATTTTAGATAGGTATTCTATTTTTCCTCTTACCTCTGAAAATGATTTTTTCTCTTTATAGCAATTTAATAAGGACTTCCCTATAACTTCTGCATTATTTTCCCAATTTGCTCTTCTAATTTTAAGATTTGCTAAAAGCTCATCTTTTATTGTGTTTTCTAATTCTGAATCTTGCTCTAGCTTATTTATTGTTTCTTTTGTTTTTGATAATTCATTTTCTGAATAACTAGAATTGATATCATATCCTGCTTTTTTTACTAAAATTTCTATTAAACTTCTGATAGCTTCGTAATTAGTATCCATATCGCCACTTCCCTTATTTTCCTATATTAATTTTAACATAAAGTATTTTTAAAAACAACATTTTTTTATTTTACACTTTTTTACATTCTTGCTTTACATGTAAATAAAAAGGAATTATTTTTTGTTAATTCCTTCTAATGCTCTTAATACTTCAATGGGCAAAGCAAATATAATTGTATTTGACTGATCACTACTTAAATCGTTAATTGTTGATAAGGTCCTTAAATGGAGTGCTCCAGGTGATTTTGCCATAGTTTCTGCTGCCATTGCTAGATTTTTGCTGGCTTCAACTTCCCCAGCTGCTTTCGTTATAACTGCTTGTTTTTCACGTTCTGCTTCTGCAATTTTTGCTATAACACGTTTCATTTCTTCTGGTAAACTTATGTCTTTAAGTTCCACATTTGCAACTTTAATGCCCCATGGATCTGTGGCCTCATCAACTATTGTGCAAATTTCTTCGCTGATCTTTTCTCTTTCTGTTAATAATTCATCTAAGCTTACTGTTCCAACAACATTTCTCATTGTTGTCTGTGCAAGTTGACTGACTGCATAGTTAAAGTTTTCCACGGCTAAAATTGCCTTAGATGCATCAAAAATCTCGTAATATAAAACTGCATTTATTTTTATAGATACGTTGTCTTTGGTAATAGCTTCTTGTTCTGGAACATCTACTGCCTTTGTTCTAATATCTACTTTTTTGTATGATTGAAAAATCGGTAAAACAATATTCCAACCTGGATTCATGATTTTAGAAAACTTACCTAAAGTAAATTTGACTCCTCTTTCATATTCATTAATTTGTTTAATTGAAATAATTATAAAAAATATTATTAAAATTATAATACCAATGTACATATTTACCTCCTACTAATATTATACTATATTTGATTTAATAATTCATCATCAGTGCTTGTAACTTCAACATGACTAATTGAATTAAACCTTTTTGTTATTTTTTCAGTAGTTATATGTATGTCTTTAACATCTTTACTAACTGTATCTATGCTTCTAGATAATTTATCCCATCTAAGCTTGTATTTGCTAAATTCTTCACCTAATTTATTTAATTCTTCATGTATTATACTTGTATACTTATCTCTTTCTATGCCCATTAAAACTGCTTGAATGATAGTGAGCAAACTTATTAATGTAGTTGGACTACTTATCCACACATTTTTACTCTGAGCATAACTTATCAAATTAGTATGATAAGCATTTATTTCTGCAAAAATTGCTTCTGCGGGCAAAAACATTATTGCTTGACTGCTAGTCTCCCCATTTATAATATATTTATTGCTTATCGCATCTATATGTTTTTTAACATCATCTCTAAATAACTTTTCGCGTTTTACTCTTTCTTCCTCAGTTATACCTTTTTCTAACATGTATCTATAGTTTTCTAAAGGAAATTTGGAATCAATACAAATACTACCTAAAGGCTCTGGGCCAAATACTATAGCATCGGTTATAGATTTATTACTAAGAGTATATTGCATTTTATAAATTTTATCATTTTTTTCGCCAAAAACACTCGATAATATATGTTTTAAATTTACTTCTCCAAATATACCACGGCTCTTTTTATCGCTTAATATGCTTTGTAAACTTATTATGTCATTGCTTAAATTGTCTATTTTTTTCTGGGCCTCATCTATTTTTGCTAGTCTTTCTAAAATATTATTAAATGTTTTGTTTGTCTTTTCAAAGTTTGTATCAATTCTTTCATTAACTCGATCATTTATTTGAAGTAATTTGTTTTCAATCTCATTTTTCAGTTTTTCAAAATCTGAAGTTATTATTTTTGAAAAGTCAAATTTAAATTCTCCAATTTCTTTAGTCATTTCATTTTGTATTTTGAAAAGTTTTTCAATAATTTCGTTTTCATTGACTTTTTTAATTTTTAATACAATTAAAATAGCTATTGTTAATATAATTATTAGTAATGCTATTATGATGTAGTCATAATTCATAAACATCTCACCTAATGGTATTTTATCACCAAACAAATATTTTTGTCTATTCAAAATTAACTTTTTTATTAACAAAGCGTGAAATAATGTACATTATTAGGATTAATGCGAATATGCGAATTAAAATAATGGGATTTTTTAGGCTTTCAAATAGACTTGTTCCAATATATCCCCAAAAATATACCAGTGATATTTTGCCTAAAAGGATGCCTGTAAAAAATTTTTTAAAACTTATGTTACTGAGCCCTGCAGCGATGTTTACTAAAAATGCTGGCGTAAATGGAACTGCAGTTAGTACTACTAATTGACTCAATGTAATATTGCTTATTGCATTCATAAATTTTTTTAATTTATGTTTTGAATTCTTGAAGTGGTCAAATTTTTTGTAGAATCCTTTTCTAAAAATGAAGAATGATATTATACATCCTATTAATGTAAATATCCATGAAATAATAAAACCTAATAGGTGCCCAAAAGACATAAAATTTAATGTTATAAAAACTGCTAATGGTAATATGGGAACTATTGATTCTATAATTATTAAAAAGCACCCAAAAATTGGACCCCACATCCCTAGTAAGTTTAATATTTCTAAAATATAATCTTCTATTTTTGAAAAAAATTCCAATTTGATCACTAACTTTCTAACATAATTGTATTATACCCTAAATAGTTTAAAACTACTACTAATCTTTTACTTAATTTGCCGCTTTTACAGTAAATATAATATATTTGATCTTTTTTTAAATATTTGTTATAGTTATTAATCAGTTCATCATATGGAATATTTATAGCATTAGGCAAATGCCAATTTTTATATTCAAATCTATCTTGTATATCAATAATAGTTATATTTCTTTTGTTTTTTATCTTGTAATAATTTTCTTTATTCATTTTAATCACCTTTTATATTCTATGTGAGCTTTATAAAAGAATATAATTATATAATTTATGAAACAATAACAATTTTTGATGAACAAAAACCAGCTAATATTAAATTAGAATTAACTGGTTAAAAATTAATGATTTTTTATTTAAACTTTTTTAATTATTGATATTTATATTTAAACGTTATTTCTAGATCTATATTCGGATCATTATACATTTCTTCTAATGTTCTACCCGTGGTTTCTTCAAATTCTTTTCTTTCTAGAGCTTCGTTTAAAACTAATAATGATCTTATTTTATATTTTATCATATATCTAGAATGAGTATTTGTTATTTCTTCTCTATATGTTATGTTGTCACTGTTTAAACTTGAATACGTAACATAATTTGACCAATCTGAATAGCTTGTTATATCTTCATCTTTATATTTATATGAATTAGTAGGCGGTGTTGATGATAGTTTTGATGAATACTCACGTTTTGTACCGTTATACCATTTCCATTCATAATCATAGTATCTATACATAGTTATTTTGCTTTCATTATCTTTGTAATAGCCATCTTCTGGTTTTGTAGGATAAAACTCGCCATTGTTCCACCATATTATGTCGCCATTGTCATCTTTTTTATACCATCTATAACCAGTTGACGATGTTATTTCACGATAACTTTTTTCCTCCGGGTAATCTATTGCCCATTCAGAATATTCTGTTCTAGTTTCTGTATCTTCATCTTTCTGGGAGTAGCCAGCAGGCTGTTCACTACTAAAATCACTGTAGTTTTCATTGTAATTTTTGTACCATAGCCATCTTTTATCTCTGTAACTATAAAAAATCTTATCTTCTTTTATTATTTCGGTTATTATCGCTTCTTCACTTATTTCGGGCAAATCTTCTTCAGATAATGGTAACATTACACCATTAGTCTCTTCAGTACTTATTTTTTCAAATGGAATATAATCACTCCATCTTGAATTATTATTTGTAACATTGTAGTAGTTTATATAAACTACTACATCTACATTTGATATTCCGTCATAATCATTTTTTTCTTTGCCGAAATTGTCTGTTCTGCAATAACTACAATTTTCTAAATTAAAAGTTTTTATATAATCATCATTTACTTTTGTTATTTTGACTGTTCCTGTGCAAATTTCATCATTAAAAGTTACTTTTTTTACGTCGTTTAAATTTATTTCAATATTGTCACCATTTATTGTTGGTAATAAATTATTGCTCATGACATATGAATCTATATAATCACTTAATTCTTTACGAACTTCTAAACAGTTTCCATTTCTTATTCCTGATATAATAAGATTTATAATAATAATAATTATTATTAAAGGAAAAATAATCATGAATATTTTAATTATTACTTGTTTACTTTCACTTAAATCTTTAACTGCGTTTTTATATAAACTATTAAAAACTTCCTGAGTTTTATTAAGTATTTCATCTATTATCTTCATACTCGTTCTTTCCTTTATTATACTTCATCATCAAAAAAATCGTCAAAAAAGTCGTTATCTATTACATTATCATTTATAACTATGCTGTCTTCGTCAACGTTTATATTTGGTTTTTCTATTTTTAAATCTTCTTTTAATTTTTTTTCTTCCTCTTCAAGTTTTTTTTCTAATTCTTTTTCATCATTATAGTTTTTATTTAATTGTTCTAAGCTTTTTTGTTGCTCTTTTTCTATTTTTTCTTCTGCTTCTAATTCCGCTATTTTTGCATCTATTCTTTTTACTAAATCATCTACATTTATGGAATTTTGAAAGGTTTTGTCAATATTGCTATTATTAAAATTGTTATTTGTTGAAAAAGGAAAATTTTGTGGGAACCCTCCTGAAAAACTTTGATTGAATGGATTTGTAATGCCATTTTCTTCACGTTTTTTATCAACAAATTCTTTCAGATTAAATATTTTTATTTCGTCCATATTTGTCTCAGGATAATTGCTTATTTCATATTTTTGTCCCCAATCTATTTCAAAAGAAGGTATTAATGTGGTTTTAAACGGCTGATTTCTAAATCTTTTTACTATTATTTCAAATTTTTTCATTTGTTGTAAATCACTAATTGATACTAATGGTCTCACCGGTGGAAGTGGTTTATCTTTTTCTGCTTTTGGCTCTACATCTCCACATAATTTACTAAATTCTTCTAATGCCTGATATTCTGTTGTCATTAAATATATTATATTTCCACAGTTTCCTTTTATTGTTTCTGCTACTTCTTTTCCATATACTTTGTTAAGTTGACTAAAATTTTGAATAACAAATGTAAACCTTATGCGTCTACTACGACTTGCTGTTACCATGCTTTCAACATCTTTTAATGCTGGCATGTTTGCAAATTCGTCAAGTAAAAAATTGGTTCTTATTTTTAATTTATTTCCATCTTCTTTTTGTGCAACTTCAATTAAACTTTCATACGTTTGCTTTACAAAAATTGTTGCTAAAGCATGATATGTTGTTTTTTCATCATGAATTTTGATAAAAACTGCTGTCTTTTCTCTCCCTATATCTCTTAAATCAAAATCGCTTCTGCTTAACATTTTTGATAATTCTACACGAGAAGAAAATATTCGAATTTTTTGTTTAAAAACAGAAACTATACTTCCTTTTGTGTCTTGTGGTGAGTTTATTGTTGAACTCGCACTTACATATGCTCCACTTAATGGATCTTTCATTTTAAAATATTCGTTTATGTATCTAGTTGCGCCTAGTCTTTCGTCGCCCATACTATGCATTAAATTAATGCTGTTTAAGTTAACTTCACTTTCATCTTTTGCATCTTCAAATAATCCTAATGCTAACCCTGTAAAATAATCAGCTGCATTATTTTCCCAAAAAGGTTCTGCTTTATTATTAGGATCAATTAATATATTATTACCTAAGTCCTCTAATAACTCTTGACTTTTATCGTGGTTTCCTTCTTTCCACAACCTATATGGATAACTAAAAGGATTCCAACATGCACCATATTTAGGATCACGGAAGTTTAAAATAATAACTTTATATCCATGATCACGTAACATATTAGCATTATTTTCATATATCTCACCTTTAGGATCAGTAATTATCATACTTTCCCCGCGTCTACCTAAAATCTTTACTAAAGAATCGAGAATTGCCCAAGTTTTACCACTACCACTAGCACCCATTATCAATGTATGGTTCTCACCATCATCTACCCAGGCTTTGCATTTTTTTAATTTAGATCCATGTTGTTTTTTACCCTCTATTATTATTGGTACTCCAGAATGGTCATACTCATTTTTTGATAAATCAACTTGTTTTATGTCATAAGCTTTTTTCATGTCAGAATCTTCCATCCATTTTGCCCACCCCTTTGGGTTATCTTTCTTTTTAGATGTGTAACCAAATCCTTTTTCTCTCTCAAAAAAATATGATGAAACACTCATAAACGCACCTATTAATGCGAGTAAATAAAACACTAGAGTAGTCACGATAAACTCGCTACTAAAAGCTGGAAAAGGATTTAACCCAAAAAAGTATCCATAATTTGAAAAATAATGTAAATTTAAAACTGCTATTGCGATTAAATACAGTAAAAATATGCAAAATATTCCAAACATTATTACATCTTTAATGCTTGCTCTAAATTTAAGTTTCATAAAAGCACCTCACTCTGATAATTATATCATGATTGTTTACTATCAACAACTCATATTTTATTTGATCTACTTATCTTGTTTTTAAAAAGCTTATAGATTAAAGTTATTGCTAAAATTGTTATAATTATAAATATTGTTATCCAAAATACTGTCCCCATATTATATAAATATGCTGTCAAATTAAGTTTATCGGTAAATATAATTTCTAATTTTTTATGTGCATCTTCAGGTGTAAATTCCCATTCATATGTTCCAGTTACTTCGTTTTTCTTATCAGCATTGCATTCAACTATATAATTGCTTTTTATTTTCATTTTTATTTTGCTACTTAATGTTTTGTCATAATCTATAAGCATATCTTCAGTTATAACATTATAAGAGTAATCGCTCATCTCTATTATTATATCATTATTTTGTTTATATATATTTCGATCTTTAAAAATGAAATCAAAAACTGAATTGTTAATTATTTCGTTTAAGTTATCATTCTTTTTTTGAATTATAATAGTGCTTGTTTTTTGATACTCTTTTATTTCGTATTCATAATTTTTTAAATTATATGAATTTTTCCAGCTATTAAATATATCTTTAAAGTATTCTTCTATACTATCAGCATAAGATAACGCTATTTCATTATCTACTGAAATTTCAATTGTTTCATTTATGTTATTTTCTGATTTGTACAACATTTCATATTCTATAGTGCATCCACTTATAAAACATAAGAATGCAATTAGTATCAATATTTTTTTCATTTTAAATCTCCTTGTTAGCTTTAGATAATTTATAAAATTTTAATATGACATAAATTATTATACTAAATGCAATAATATAAAATATGTATTTTAAATAATATAATGGGAATAGAATTTCTTCGTTTTTATTTATTTCTAGTTCTATGTCAATATAATCTCCGTATTTATACTCCCAATAATGTTTATTATTCTTAATTTTTTGTGCATTTGAATAACTTATTTTTTTATCCGAGCTAAAATCAATGCTTAACTCTTCAAAACCATAACATGTATATTTTCCATAGGCAGCTATATATATAGTTTTGTCGTTTTCTTCATATTTAAAATATTCTATACACTGATTAAGAATAGTTGAATCAGAGTATGGAATTTTGTTATAATTTGCAATAAATTTGAGATCATAATTTCCGTTAAAGCGTTCTTTTATTTCTACTTTATAAACACCTGTATTATTTATATCATAGTAGACTGGTTCATTTTCATAATAACTTAAATGTGGCTCGCCTTCATTATTTTGGTCATCATAAAAATCTTCTATATTTATTTCTTCAGTAAATTTTCCATCTTTATATGATAAAGAATAATTTGCATTACATCCAGTTAAAATTAATAAAGATAAAATTATAAAAATTAGTTTTTTCATACTCCTCCATATTAATACCATGATGCAAAACCGATTAAATCACTATTACTTTTTAATATAACACTTTCACATACACTAGATATTCCTGGATTACATGTTTTTGATGTATTACCATGAATATATGTTATTCTATTTCCAGATACACTTTTTACAAACCCTATGTGGCTAACATTTCTTCCTTCATCTTCTTTATAATTAAACATTATTATATCTCCAGGCTTTGGCGTATAATTGCTATTAGAATAATTCCATACTACTCCATCGCTATTTGATAAAAAGTAATCGTAATAATTTTCTGTGTAATCTTCGTCAGATGAAATCCCTTTCATAATGGAAGGTATTACACCTACTTTATTCAAAATATATGAAACAAATCTTGCACACCATGCGGATGATACTTTAACACCTGTTGCTTTATTAAATTCTTTATCAGTATTGCCGACATATTTATAAGCTTCCGTTAAAACCATGTTAGCTAAATTGCTATCTGCACCAGTTGATGGAGTTAGTGTTGTTGTTCCTACATTAATGTATGTATTTTCAGAACATGTACTTGATAAATCTGGATCATTTGCTATTTCAGCTAACGTAGGATAAGGATCTTGTTTAGTAGCATTTGACCATTCTGTTCCGCCAGTTCTAATTTCAAAATGTAAATGAGGCCCTGTGCTACTACCCGAGTTGCCACTTAACCCGATTTGTTGTCCTGCTAAAACTTGGTCTCCTGTTGAAACATTTACGCTTGACATGTGTGCATAAATTGTATATTGTTTTTCGCCATTTTCACTTATATGTTCAATTATTACATAATTTCCATATCCTCCACCACAGCTATTACCATAAAAGCCTTCTCCACAACTATTATTAGTAGATACTACTGTACCTTTTTTCCATGAATACAATGGAGTATTTCTTGATACAGCTATATCTATACCTCCATGATTGCTTAATTCACCATCAATAGTTCTTTCTCCGACACATGAAGTTATTTTATATTTACCTGCTGGTAAAGGGAACGATTCAGTTCCATCTGAATTAAAAGAATTATAGTAAATTTCTTCTTCTAAATTGTATCCTAAAACCTCGTTATATATATCTTTTAATGTATCTATATCATATATGGTTGATTCAATTTCCAATGGTGTTAATAACTCATCATATATATATTTATCATTAGTTATTGTTTGTAACTCGTCCCTGTAATGAGGAAATTTATTATATATCCATCCATCTTTATAATAATATTGTTTTCCGTCATTGTAGTTATACAATTTTTCATTATTAATTTTTATAGTTGAAATTTTATTTTTATCTTCTTCGGCTATTTGTTCATATTTTGAAAAGTCATCAAAAATTTCATGATTTGTATTTTTATTACCGCTTATGGTCACACCATTTTTTTCAAAAAATTCAAATGACTTATAAACGCTTTCATCAATCTCAATATTATAATTATTTGGTAAATCGGCTAATTTCTTCTCATAATATTCATTAAAATCATTTTCAATTACACAAAGCTCACTACTTTCAGAAAAAGAATTTTGCAAATTTTTAAAAAATTCATACCCAATACCATACAAATTAGATGTATCACCTTTTTTTATTTTCTCGTACTTTTTTGCGTTTTCATCAAAAGCATATCCAGCTACGTCTTCTCCGTAGCGTAGATATAAATAATACTTATCGTAATCCAATTTATATTCATCGTTCGACTTTTTGTTACATTTTATTGTTATAGTACATTGTTTAACACCATTTTCGTCCTCATCACATTGTTCTTTTTCTTCATAAGTATAAGAAGGATAAAACACATGAAATACAAGATTATCAATTAAATCTTTAATATCTTGAATTTCAATTATATTGTTTTTCAGTAAATCAACTATTAAATTTGTGGCATTATATAAACTTACTCTGTCGGTTTTAATAATTTCAAAATATTTTTCTCCTGTTTCTGGATTTACATTTTCTACTATTTCGTCATAAGTTCTATCTGAATTCATATATTGGCTTGAATATAAATAGTTAAAAGATGATAAAACAACCCCAATTGGAAGTTTATCTACATCTACATCTCCTTCAGTCATTTGATCTAATTTATTTTCATATACAATTTTAAAAATTTTACGAACTATTGATGAATCTACGTTGCTTAAATCTGTATCATTATCATCGTTAACAATTATATCAGCTATTACATTTGAAAAAGTATCAAATATAGAATCAAATATAGAATAATTATTTTTTTCATATGTATCAAATACCACTTCTAATTCTTCATAATCCATCTCAGTTATATCTGTTTCTTCATATTCTACTCCAGCTTCTTTTAAAGCTTTTTCTACTTCAGTAGGAGACATACTTACAACATCATTTTCAGAAACTTCGCTACTTCCAAAAAATTCTACAATTGGTTTGATAACATTTTCGTAAATTGCTGCAATTAAAATTCCACATAAAATAATTGGTAATAATGATGTAGATAGCGATGATAAAATACCAAATGCTGCTGGTAATGCTTTTATTTTTTTTATTTTATTTTTAATTATATTGTTAACTATGTTGGAATCATTTTTAGCTGTATTTTGCTGACTTTCAATATTTTTATTATCCCCGTCTTTCATCCATTACCTCCGCAAAAATTAGAAACCTCCACCGCTTCCAAAAGATTCTAATTCTTCTTGAGTAGCTATTACTTTTATTCTCATTCTTCGAGAACCACAAACAAATAATGCTTCTCCTTGATTAAATCTCTTAATATTTTCTTTTTCTTGATCGTTTAAATCTACTAATTTTGAAAGATCTTCTGTTGCTTGCTTTTTTAAATTCATTATTAAATAATAAGCTGCATTATCAAAAATGGCTTTACCATGTATAAATACCTCAGGACTTGCAAAATCTGTTGGCTGTTGTGTAATAATAATAGTACCAGTGTTATATTTTCTGCTTCTACGTTGCACTTGTGCCAAAAATTCAGCACCAAGTGTGTTTTTGTCAGCTAATAAAGTGTGTGCTTCATCCACCATTAATACTGTGTCACTTTCCTTATCTAAACAAAGTCCCCATGCATGTTTTAATATATTAAAAAATAAAGCATTTTTAATATTTGATTCACTATTCATAAGCTCTTTAATGTTAAACACTATAAAATCACTATCTATACTAATACTAGTGTGACCAGTAAAATAATAGCGTAACTCTTTTATTAAAGGGCGCACTTTTATCTCTAGCCTTTCTAGGATGTCCTTTTCTCTTGTTCTTTCTATCATTGAAACTAACCTACCATTAATCGTTGCATAAACGTCATCAAAAGTAGGGTAATCTTCACTTGTTAATTTTGTAAAATCTGTATTCTCATCTATTTTAAATCTTTTATACGTCTGTTGCACTATTTCAGAAAACATGTTTAATACGTCTCCTTCAATATCGGGACTATAATATTTCATAAATGCTTTTAATGTTTGCAAACTTCTAGTTATAATTGTATTTCCAACATCTTTTGACAGCTCTTCTTCATCCATATCTATAACTATTTCAAGCGGATTAATCATTCCAAAGCTACCGCCTCTTCCTAAATCGAGCGATGTTCCTCCATATAATTGTGTCATTTCATATAATTCGTTTTCTGGATCAATTACAACTATTCTATTGCCATTTCTTATATTAGTTCTTAGTAATAATTTAGCAGCCGTGCTTTTTCCACTTCCACTTGTTCCTAACATAATTATATTGGCATTATTTCTATTGAATTCTTTTTTTATTTTGTATAAAAATTGGTTAAATAGAATAACACCACCACTAAAATCTACACCTAATAGACATGATAAGCCGGGATCTTTAATACTGTCAAAAACGAATGGATACATTGCTGACATGGTTACAGAAGGAATAGGCGTTCCTACTCTTTGTTCAATATCATTTGCCGGAAAAATTGGTAAGCAACTTTTTAAAATTTTTTCTTGTTCAAATCTTAATGTTACACCTTTCATTCCCATAGCTTCTAAATAATTCTTTACTTGAATTTTTTTTAATTCAAGTTCTTCCTGGTTATCTGCCATTATCATAACATGTAATTGAAAATCAAAAATTCTTGCTTGTGTGGCAGTTAACATACTAATAAAGCTTTCAATGCTTTCATAATCCTGTCTTATTCTTTCTTGTATTGTTCTATCACGTTCGTTTTGATATCTAACTTTCATGTCCGCAATTTGTTTATTAAGCATTTTAGATAAAACATTAAACTGTATGGGAATATGCTTAATAATTACTTTTATCCCATTTAATTGTGTAAGCTCTGCTAAATATCCTTCATATATAACTTGTGGATAACTTATAATTGTTAAAATTGTACAATATTTATCGCTTATTATCATGTCTCCTGATCTAAATTCTAAACTCTTAGGAGCTAATTGGCTTTTTAAATTCATAATCCGAACACCGTCCCAAATTCAGTTCTAACCCCACCGTTTAAAAATCCTTCAAGCAAAACTCTTAAATCATCGTTGCTAACCTGCCTTGCATATAATCCTGAACTCGCAAAATTTCCAATTAATTGTTGAATTCTTTTCTGGATTATTTCAGGTCTTTTATCCTTAAAAAGTAAGAAATATTCAGTATCAGATACTCCAATTTCTTTTCCCATAAATAAATTAGCTTTATTTATATCTTGAGTTATTAATTTTCGCATGGCGGGAGCTGAAATATCATTATAAAGTAACTGCAATTGTGATAAATACACATTTATATCCACAGGCCTATCAGCGACAATTATCCAAAACTCATAATCTATTGTATTATAAACATTTCTTAAATTAAATAATACATTATCCCTACTTTGATCATCCAAAATAAAGATATTTTTTGGAGATATTTTTATTCCAGTCACATTATTTCCATCCTCCAATTGAATGGCACCATTCATTATTGATTTGATAGGTAACCAATTTTCTGCGTACTTTTGCGCCTTTGCATTAATCTTCTGGTTCATTCATCACACACCAACCTTTCCAAATATAAATTCTTCGATTACTATAAAACTCGATTAAGTCTTGTAAAAACATTAACACGTTATGATAATTAGGCACTGGCATAACTAACATTGAACAAATTATTACAGGTGCTAGCTTAATTACAATTAATGTTAAACTATCAGCCTTTATTGTTATCAATAATATTACAGTTATCATTATGCCTATCAAAAATATGATCAAATCTATTACTCTAAAAATATTAAATATTAATTTTCCCTTTTTACTATTTGCCGGTATTAAATACATACTTTCCTCCTAATCTCTTACATTTCGAGTAACTAATTTATGAGCTTTACCCTTTTTAAAGTTATCAACGTCTGCTTTTGCATCAGAAACAGCTTTTGTAGTTTCGCTTACCTTTGTACCTACTATTCTCTGAGCATTAGAAATGTCAGAAAAATTTGCTACTGTGGCTTTAGTTCCTGTACTATCTTCATACCTACCTGCATCAGTTTCTGCCTGACTTTTAATTGCTGACAAAGTTGAATAACTAGTTCCGCAGTAAGATCCAGATAAAGCGAGTGATTTTCCACTATAATTTAATTTGCCAGAATCATAGAAAGAGGCAACATCTAAATCAAGGCTATTAATATTTGATAAAGCTCTTCGGTAGTCAGAGCTTTTAACGCCAACCCCACCACTACGCACTATGCTTAAATCATGCATATACTGTTGATATTGAGCCATGCTTCCATTTTCTTTTAAAGCCTCTGCGTATAAATCCCTACTACGATCTTTTAGACTATTAACTTCATTAAATGCACTTTCTGCATCTCTTCTTTTTTCTATAGCTTTTTGTAATGATTTATCTAACCTTTCTCCTCTAATTTTATCATATTCTCCATAACCAGCTCGGTTTAATAATCCACTAGCAGTATATCTAAGCGTCCCCCCGGATTTGTATATGTCATTAGCTCTTGTGAAAGAATTTGCACTGGCATTTCTAAGGTTTTCATTAAATGCCCCCAAACCTTTTCTTGCACCAGAAAATCCAGCATTTAAACCCCGAAAACCAGATGAGAGAGAATGTGATATTCCAGCACCTAAACCTAATCCAGATGCAGCACTACTAGCAATTCCAGCGCCTACGCCCAAAGCCAGCCCTGCAGCTCCACCTAAAACCGCTGCTCCTCCTTTTAATAAAGTTTTCGCAAGGCCACTGCCTTTTAGAGACGAAGCATCTAGTTCAAAAATTTTACTAATTAAATCTGGGAACATTTTGGCAAATTGAAATAGAGCAAATATTAATATTATCGGTACAATAAAATTTTTATTGTCAGAATTCGAATTAAAAATACCTATAACTACATCCATTAATAAATTTGCCATAACGTAAACCATAAAAATTATAAAAAGTCTTAAAAACAATTCTATATATGTTGTTATATATGTTTTCAGATAATTGCTTGCATAATCTTTTTGTGTCGAAACCATATAAAGTAATATTGGTATAGGTGCAAAAATTTGCAAAATAATTAATTTAAAAAGTCTAATACCCACGGCAATAGCAAAATCTAAAAAATAATATATTAAAACAATTCCCACGACAGTTGATAAAACTGGATATTCGTAATGCACACCCCTTGCTCGAACATAATCAGAAAGTGATAAAATATCAGCTTCTCCCTTCTTAACAAGTTCAAATTGGTCCCATGCATTTTTATCACAATTATTACCACAGTAAAAAAATACAGTAAAAATATTATTTGTAAACGTTTTCCCCATATTTTCAAAAGATTCGTCGCTTTCATAAGGGCCTAAAATTAGCTTAGGTATTGTGTCGAAATTAATTACTGAAGTTTGAAAATCAGTAAGAAAATCAAAAATACGGTTATACGTTAACAGCAAGATTATAGAAACTAAGACTTTTAAAATTATTTTATTTCCTTCTGATGAGATTTTATCAGGATTAATAATGTAATTTATAAATGTTTTAATAAACGTAAACAAAGCAATTATTCCAATAAATAATTGAATTCTTTGGAAAATCACTTCTAAAACGTTTTCCTCAGTTCCTAAATCAGGACCCATTTTAGCAATTATATAAAATGCGTTAAAAAACCAAGTTGCAACGCTATAAACTAAGTAGTCTATAAATAGACATATCTTGTATAATACACCAACTATCCAGTTAAAATTAATTAAATTTAATAATGCACTTTCCAAAGTATATCACCCGATTCCACACAAAACATTTGAAGCACCAAATAAATTAGCAATTGCTTCTATTAAAGTCGGTATTAAAAATATTCCAATTAATATAATTAATCTAATAATACCTTTTCTAAATACTTCACTTAGATTTTTATCAGCATCTGAAGAAGTTAAAACTTTAATAGCATCTAAAATTGTTAAAACAATAACAAATGCTATAGATAAATATTTGACTACATTATAAACAATATTTATGTAATATGCAGGTTCACCTTCCTGACTAACCAGTCCTAAATAAGACTGACAAGTTCCAACTGTTTCAGAAATTGTGATATCTTTATCACCAAGAATATTTAAACCTGCATCATATACAATATCTGCATCACTAATTGTTTCTTTTTTTTCATCATCTATTTCATAGTTACGTTCATCACAATAATTCAAAAATTCTCTTATTATTTTATTGTATTTATATTCCCATAAATTCTTAAATCTTTTATAAGAGTCCCATGGCTCTAAAAAACTAATATCCTTATTAGTAATGTATTTTTTCAAGTTAAATAAAAGTGTATCTTGAGCTATAGTTTTCATTAATTCTTTACTATCACTTTTTGCTATTTTACTACATAATAAATTTAAATCTTCATTTCCTTTATCAAAATCTGCATTTCCCAAATCAATACCGTTAAAAAAAATCTCAATGTCGTCATCAGTAATATCCAAAAAAGCATTAGATAAATCCACTTTTTTTATTGATTCATAATCCAGATAAATATTAAAACCATTGTAATTACAATATTTGCTTCCAAAATCTTTATTACTAATATCTTGACAATAATTTTCTCCATCATTTTCAAAGCATACTGACGCATTATTATAATCGCTAGGAATTCCAAAAATGCCATAATATTCACCAGAACTAACATAGGCTTTATCGGGGCATATTCCATTTTTTATTAAATCTTCATAAGTATCTTGACTAAGAAAACTTTTTTGCTTGCTTACTTCTTCAGTGGCACATTCAATCCCCATAATTGTTTTATCGAATGGTTTTAGAATAAATTCAGACGCCTCATTAGGTCTACTATTTGAACTTAATTCTTCCCTAAAATTTGGTTTATTATAGTCTTCCTTTGAAGCAATTATTTTATCATATACGATTTCATAACTTTTATTATAATCTTTGTATAATATCCAAACATACGGATCGTATATATTATCTTCTATCATATAAGAACATACAATTGTCGCTTTACTATTTGTGTAATCTGAATCAGTTGGTGTTTTCCCTAAATCATATGCTAATAAATCATTTACGTTAAAAATATACAAAAAGCATATAGACAGGCTCAGTAATAAAATTTTTTTCTTCATAAACTCACACCTCTAACATATATCCTCATTTTATCACAAATAATTTATTAAGTAAAATAAAAAACATACTTTTTTGCTTTTTAAAGTTTTAAAGTTTAAATTATATTAGTACTTGTATTTCTCACTTAAAATTATTTTATACTTTGGCTATATATTAAAAACTAGTATAATTAATATTTATTTAAAATAATCATATTGTATTAGCGTCAATATTGTATTTAATAAAATATATTATATTCTAATGCTTATGTTCACTTTGTTTACTTTTATATATATATTTTAGTAATGATAATAATTTTTTGTTATCAATTTTATAAATTATTACGAATATAAAAAACACATATTTATTAACATTAACTTTATGTCATTCAACATCATTGTGAAGATAATATGTGTAACAAAAATTAAAACTATTAATATATAAATACAATTTTATTAAAAAAACAAAAAATAAGACTATTATTAATGATTTAACAACCTATTTAGTAAATTAAAACAAAAACATTTTATAATTTATTTTGTATTTTTTTATATTTATTTTTTTTCAATATATATATTAATCCTATAATCAATATAAAGATTATTAAACTAACAACAAAAATGGTTTTAAAAAGGCTTTTATTTATTTTATCACTTAAAATCAAATTAATATTTGCATTATCTAGATTATCTTTATCAAATTTCCAGATATATTTATTATTATTAACTTCGTTTGCATTATGTTCCAAAACTTTATAGTCACTTGTTAAAGTTATTACAACATTATCTAAATTTGAATTATAGTCATAGCAGTTGAAACCACTTGTTTCAAAAACTATTTTTCCATTTTCTTTAAAAAGTGAAATATTATCATAACATTGAAATGCCAATGTATCATATTGGTAATTTTCTAATAAATGTTCATATTCATTATAATTATAACATACTGTTTTTTCATCTTTGATATTTAATTCTCCTGTATAATACTCATACCCTATTTGAATATCTAATAATAAATCAGTAAAGTATTTATCGCCATATAATGATTTTTTTAATTTGGCTGTTTCTATGTTCTCACATAAATCTATTTTTTCTTTTATAAAATCTTTAGTTATATGTACTTCGTAATTTACATCGCATCCAGACAGAATAACCAACAATATTAATAAAAACAAGATTTTTATATTAACACGATTTGTCACATGCACCAAAATTACCTCCTTCAACATTTTTAGGTTCAATGTGCCATGGTTCATTACTCAGCCTAAATTTTAAATCATATTTGCTCGCATTATTGTGGACCCACTCTGCTGCATCATTACAATCATATTCAGCTTCAGAACATTTTTCACCGTCAAACCTCAGATCTGCTGCAATTCCGAAACCGTGTCTAGAACCACCTGGACATGAAACCCATTTACTTCTTTCATCACAAGGTCTACTGGAACCATTCCATAATGACAACTGTGAAGAATAGCTTCTATATCCAGTAGTTACAATAATATTATACCCTTCAGCCTTTGCATCGTTAATTAAACTCATTAGCCTTTCGTAAAATACTGGGTGAACCCCTAAATTATTTTGTGTATACCTTGGAATTTCAGAGTCACTTTTTGCCCTAGTGTTTGGTATAACGAAAGTGTTACTACTTTCATCATAATATGTTTTAGATGCAGTACTTCCACTTTCTGTATTATTTCCTGGATTATAACTTGAATTAGAATCATTTTGACTAACATTTTGCATGTATTCATTCCACGACGAATTAAGTGTCTCTTTTTCAGCTTTTATTTCTTCATAATTTGTTCTTAAAGTATTTATCATTGTTGCATTTGCATTCGTCCAACAATCAGAATTAATCAAATTTATTCCACCAACTAATGTTATTGCACCATTAACAAATGTCGGAATAAGAAAAACAGCAATTGCTGCTATAACTCTTATAGTGATTTTGTGAAAATCTAAACTCTCTTCTTTTAAATTTGCTAAAGATTTTACTAAATCAATCATAATTATAACTATAAGAATAACCGGTACTACAAAGCTTAATATACTTATTACTAATTTAATAATATATATTACGGTTAAAACAGCGTAATCTTGACATACATTTAATACTATCATAAAAAATCACCTTAATAGATTGTAACATAAAAAGCAATTAAATATTTAATTGCTTAACTTTCAGGTATAACATCGCATTCGCCACTAAATGGGTCAAGTGCACATTTTGTATAATCTTTCCATTCGTCAGTACCAATTAAAGTCATTATCAAAGAAACAAGTGTCACCACTAAATATATACATATCGCAACAATTATTTTCTTTACTAATTTTTGTTGTGCTGACTTTATTTCCTTTTCATCTTGATTAATAAGTGCTTTTGTTAATTCAATCATACCTACTACTATCAAAATTATTGGAACTATTATTTTAATTCCCCATATAACATATCCGACTAATGTCATTATAGGTTCCAATAAATTAGTAATTTCTTCTTTACCTGCTAATAAATAAAACAAATTCATATAAATTTCTCCTTCTCTTTACTAATTAAGTATATAAAATTATGTATAAATTGTCAATGTAACTATAAAAAATTTACATTAAAATTTAAATAAGCCTAGTAATTTGTTTTTAAAATTCTCATCTTCTCCTACTGAACTCTTTAATAATCCCATTTTTGCTATTAGTTCATTAATCGAATTCTGCGGCATTTTTCTATCATCTAAAGGCGGAATATTATAAAACACTTTTGTCCCAGCTTCATATTCAAAAACAGCAACATCAGACTCCGTAACAAAACTTTTATTCAGTACGATCTTTTTATTATTAAGTCTTTCAAATACTTTTCTATCTTTTCTTATTAATTTATTTAATTTTATTGTTGATGGTTCAACTAAATATAATACAAAATTACATATTTCATCATCAGGATAATTATTTAAATCAACTAATAATATATCATAATTATTTTTTTTCATTAATTCTTTTGGTAAATCAGAATCTGTAGTACTTATTAAATTTTCTCCTTCAAAATACACAAAATCTCTTTTTCCCACCTCTAATGCTGCAACATTATAATTAGTTTCTAAATGTTTTTTTAATAAATATGTTAAAGTTGTAGCCCCTGCATGTTCAGTCAAATTTTTTATACCAATTATTTTAACTCTACTTACCGTGTTTTCAACATTAACTTCATTAATTGTTCCGTCGACATTATGTATATGCGCAACATCCCTGTATGAATTTGGATGCCCCATTAAATACATTATACCGTCCACATTTCTTGTAAAATTATATATTCCCATAGATATTAATTTAGATAAATATTCTTGTGTTTCGCTTTGTGGGTTGTCATCTAAAATTAGTATTACTTTAGTAACATCTAGATTTATAGAGAGTTTCTGTAAATTGTCTAAATTTTCATAATTTTTAATTGCTGTTATGTCTAAAAGCATTCTGTCAAAATAAAAATTTGAGAAAGTATCTATTATTTGATCAACGTCAAAAATACCTTCCATAGATTTAATAACTTCAATATTAAGTCCCAT
>CALVOO010000015.1 GCA_944350305.1 uncultured Bacilli bacterium | reverse complement strand
ATTCAAAAATCATTTCAAAAAATTTATACATAAGAAAACCTCTAGAAAAAAAATCTAGAGGTTTGTCTACACTCTGAGTAACAATGTTACTAAAAATACAACAAATACAAAAAAGAAAACAAAAAGCACAAAATAAGTGCTTTTTTATATTATATTTAAAAAAAATTACATATATTTAGTAGGAGGAAATAAAAATGAATGTAATGAAAGTAAGAAGCAAAAGCACACCACAAAAAGTTGCGGGAGCACTAGCTAATTTGTTTAGAGACAACGAAACAGAAGTAGAAATACAGGTAGTCGGTGCTGGAGCACTAAATCAAGCGATTAAAGCCATAGCCATTGCGCGAGGATATTTAGCAACTTCAGGTGTTAACCTAGTTTGTACTCCAGCATTTTCCGATATAGAAATAGATGGTGAAGAAAGAACTGCTATAAAATTAATTGTCGAGGCAAAATAGCCTCTTTTTAAATTATCAAAAATATGCTATTCTATTATATAGAATAGGTGAGTTATGAATAAAAAAGGATTTACATTAATAGAAATAATGGTGATTATTGGTGTAGTTGCGGTGGTTAGTTCAATGGGGACAATATTATTTATACAAACAATAAAGCAATTGAATGAAAAAAAATTATCAGACACAATAGAAGAAATAGAATTAGCAACAGATGTTTATTTTAATAAATATCCTTATTTAATGGAAGAACTA
Organism: uncultured Bacilli bacterium; assembly: GCA_944350305.1. Taxonomy (GTDB): domain Bacteria; phylum Bacillota_I; class Bacilli_A; order RF39; family UBA660; genus CALVVN01. Next base: position 22,651 of record CALVOO010000015.1, on the reverse strand, counting down.
TATAAAGGATATACGGGAGATATAGTATGTACACGAATTTACAAATTACAAAACGAAGGATTACTTGATAAAAACTTAAAAAACCCATTAACCGATGAGAGAATAAGTGGAACATTATGCGTATATTCCACTTTAGATGAAAATGGCAATATAGTTCACAATTTTGATTTTTAACAAAAAATGAAGATTGACAATAGCAAACATTTATTTTATACTTGTAATGCTATTGTTTTTTTGTATAATAGTTCGAGTAGAGATAAATATTAATAATGAGAGGTAAAATTATGGATAAAATTGTTATTAGAGGTGCAAGAGAAAATAATTTAAAAAACATTGACATAGAAATACCAAAGAATAAATTAGTTGTAATGACTGGCGTGAGTGGAAGTGGAAAAAGTAGCTTAGCATTTGACACAATATATGCAGAAGGACAAAGAAGATATGTAGAAAGTTTAAGTGCATATGCTCGTCAATTTTTAGGAAATATGGAAAAGCCAGATGTTGATTCAATTGAAGGACTAAGCCCAAGCATAAGCATTGATCAAAAAACTACAAATAAAAATCCTCGTAGTACAGTTGGAACAGTAACTGAAATATATGATTATTTAAGATTGTTATACGCAAGAATTGGTGTTCCTTATTGTCCGATACATAAAAAACCAATTAAAAGTCAAAGCATAGAAGAAATGACAAATAAAGTTTTATCATTATCTGAAGATACAAAAATTGAACTCCTAGCACCCGTAGTTAGAGGAGAAAAAGGTACACACAAAGAGTTATTAGAAGAATTAAAAAAAGAAGGATTTTCAAGAGTTAGAGTTAATGGAGAAACACTAAGTTTAAGCGATGACATAAATTTAGAAAAAAACATAAAAGACAATATCGAAGTTTTGGTAGATAGACTAAAAGTAAATGAAAAATCTAGATCAAGAATATTTGAAAGCATTGAAATATGCACAAAACTTGCAAATGGTAAAGTAATAATAAACAATATTGATAAAAACGAAGAAATTTTAATGAGTGAAAACTATGCTTGTCCTGAATGTAATTTTTCTATTGAAGAACTTGAACCAAGAATGTTTTCTTTTAATTCGCCATTTGGAGCGTGTAGTGAATGTAAAGGATTAGGAGTAAAATTAAAGATAGATGAAGATATACTAATTCCTGATAAAAGCAAAAGTATAATGGGCGGAGCCATAACTTCATTTCAAAGTGGGGACACTTTAGCTATGTATTATAAAAAACTAGGTGCAGTAGCAAAATATTATGATATCGATTTAAACAAACCAATTAAAGAATTAACAAAAAAAGAACTTAATACAATATTATACGGATCAAAAGATAAAATAAAATTTGAATATCAATCAAAAAGCGGAAGCACTTTAAGGAGTAACGACTATTTTGAAGGAATTATTACAAACTTAGAAAGAAGATACATGGAAACCTCATCTAATGCAATTAGAGAGTGGATAGAAAGTTACATGACAGAACTTGAATGTCCAAAATGTAGAGGTGCAAGACTAGATGAAAGAGTTTTAAGTGTAAAAATTGGAAATAAAAATATACATGAAATTTGCGAAATGAGTGTTAAAGAATTAAAAAAATTCTTGAGCGAATTAAAATTAACAGATGAGCAAAAAGAAATTGCAAACCTCATATTAAAAGAGATAAATGATAGATTGAGTTTTCTAGTAAACGTTGGGCTAGAATACTTAACGCTAAGTAGAAGTGCAGGAACATTATCTGGCGGCGAAAGTCAAAGGATTAGATTAGCAACACAAATAGGGAGTAGATTAAGCGGAGTATTATACGTTTTAGATGAACCAAGTATCGGCTTACATCAAAGAGACAATGCAAAATTAATAAATTCATTAAAAGAGATGAGGGAATTAGGAAACACATTAATCGTGGTAGAACACGATTCTGAGACAATGCTAAATGCAGATTATTTAATTGATATTGGACCTGAAGCTGGTGACAAAGGTGGATATGTAGTGGCAGCAGGTACACCTGAAGAAGTAATAAATAATGAACAAAGTATTACGGGCAAATATCTAAAAGGCGAAATGAAAATAGATGTACCTAATTCGAGAAGAAAGCCAAAAAAATACATTACAATTAACGGCGCTAGAGAAAATAATTTAAAAAATATTGATGTAAAAATTCCATTAGGAGTTATGACATGTGTTACTGGTGTAAGTGGAAGTGGAAAAAGTACATTAATAAACGAAATACTATATAAAACACTAGCTAATAAATTATATAAAAATAAAGAAAAAGCTGGAAAGTGTAAAAATATAAAAGGAATAGAAAATATAGATAAAGTTGTCCACATCTCACAAGACCCTATAGGTAGAACACCTAGAAGTAATCCAGCAACATATGTCGGAGTTTTCGATGCAATAAGAGACGTATTTACTGAAACTAAAGAAGCCAAGATAAGAGGTTATAATAAAAGCAGATTTTCATTTAATGTCAAAGGCGGAAGATGTGAAGCGTGTTGGGGCGATGGAGTTAAGAAAATAGAAATGCACTTCCTACCAGATGTATATGTACCATGTGATGTATGCCATGGAAAAAGATACAATAATGAAACACTAAATGTAAAATTTAAAGGATTAAGCATTGCTGATGTATTAGAATTAAGAGTTGATGAAGCACTAGAAAAATTTGAAAATATACCAAAAGTAAAAAAAGGACTAACTACAATGCATGATGTAGGATTAGGGTATGTAAAGCTAGGACAAAATGCCGTAACTCTATCAGGTGGAGAAGCTGCAAGGGTAAAATTAGCAAAAGAATTACAGAAAAAACCAACAGGGAAAAGTATATATATATTAGATGAACCGTCAACTGGTTTACACATACACGACATTAAAAAATTATTGGAAATACTACAAAGAATAGTAAATAATGGGGATACAGTAATTATAATAGAACATAATTTAGACATTATAAAAGTAGCAGATTACATTATAGATTTAGGACCAGAAGGTGGCGATTTAGGTGGCTCAGTTGTTGCAACTGGAACACCAGAAGAAATAAGTGAAAACCAAAATTCTCACACTGGTAAATATTTAAAACAAGTTTTAAAATAAAAAAACTTGTTTTAAATTCATTAAAAAAGCAAAAAATAAATATTTGTAAATACATCAATTTCGAAAATAAAATAAAAGTAAACGAAATATTAAAAAATACACAAAAAAATTAAACTAAATAACAATAATATGCATTTGATGTAGTAAAATAAATATGGTATATTCAAATTACTAAACAAAATATTCCATAAATATCCAAAATGATATATAATAAGTATATATATAAAGTAAAGGAGAAAAAAATGAAAGAAAAAATATATATTAATAAAAGAGAAGTTAATAGCGTAAAAAATAAAAGCATTATATTAGAAATAGTATTAGACATATTTTGTTATGCATTAATACTAATGATGGCATCAACAATATTTAATAATATATATGTAGAAAATGTTTGGTATGCAATTATAGCTAGTTTAGTTATAAGTTTATTAAACCTAACAATAAAACCATTCTTAATTTACATAACTTTACCATTTACTTTGGTAACACTAGGAATATTTTATCCAGTTGTCAACATAATAGTACTAAAATTAGCTAGTTTGTTTATGAGTACCCATTTTATAGTAAAAGGATGGTTTACCCCATTTTTTATAGCCATATTTATAAGTATTATGAAAATAATATTTGAAGTAGTTATCATTAATCCAATAATAGAAAGGCAGAGTGAAAAATGAACCCATATATATTTAAAATAGGAGAATTTGGAGTGAAATACTATAGTTTATTTATAATGATTGGCGTTATTTTAGCTACTATTTTCACAATAAAAGAAGCAAAAAAATTTGGTATAAAAAAAGATTTTATAATAAATTTAATATTTTGGGCATGTGTATTTGGTTTTATAGGTGCAAGATTATATTTTGTAGCATTTCAATGGGATTATTATAGCACGCATTTATCAGAAATATACCAAGTATGGAATGGTGGATTAGCGATACATGGTGGTATATTGTTTGGTTCTTTGGCAATCATAATATATTGTAAGAAATATAAAGTGAGTCCATTATTAATTTTTGATATACTTGTTCCATATTTATTAATAGCTCAAGCACTAGGTAGATGGGGAAATTTCTTTAACGGAGAAGCTTATGGTCCAGCTACTACACTTGGTCACTTAAAAAATTTATTTATTCCAGACTTTATAATAAACGGAATGTTAATTGATGGAGTTTATTATACACCTACATTTTATTATGAATCAATATGGTGCATTTTAGGTGCAATTGTTATTCTAATATTTAGAAGAATAAAATATATCAAAATTGGACAACAATGTGGTTTGTATCTAATGTGGTATAGCCTTGGAAGATTTTTTATAGAAAGTTTAAGAATGGATAGTTTAATGTTGGGAGATTTTAAAATCGCACAAATAGTAAGTGTAGTATTATTCATTATTGGATTTTTCATTATAATATTTCAAACAAGAAAGCCTCAATTAGAAGGACTATATAATAGTAAAGAAAAAGTAGAAGTAGTGAATTTTTAACGAAAGGGTGATCAAAATGTATGATGTAATTATTATTGGAATGGGACCAGCAGGAATGAATGCAGCATTGTATGCTAAAAGAAGTGGGCTAAATGTTTTAATTTTAGAAAAAAGTTTGCCTGGTGGATTGATCAACATTACAAATAAAGTAGAGAATTACTTAGGTAATGGCATTTCTACGGGAAGAGAATTAGTTGAAAAAATGTTAGAACACATAAAAAACTTCGACATAGAATTTAAAAGAGAATCAGTAAACGAAATAACTGACGAAAACAAAGTAAAAATAGTAAGAACTAATAAAGGAGAATATAAAGCAAAAGCATTAATTTTAGCATCAGGAAGAGTACCTAAAAAAGGCGACAATGAAAAAATAACAAAACTTGAAGGAAGAGGAATCAGTTACTGTGCTGTATGTGATGCCCCATTTTATAAAGACAAAGTAGTTGGAATAATAGGTGGAGGAAATTCGGCGTTTGATGAAGGATTATATTTATCTGATTTTGCTAAAAAACTATATATGTTTATAAGAAGTGACGAAATAAAGGCTGACGAAATTTTTGTTAATAAAGCTAAGAAAAAAGAAAATATTGAAATTCTATTAAATTCAAATGTTACAGATTTAATAGAAAAAGATGGTAAATTAAGTGCGGTTGAAATTAATGGGAAAGAAAAAATTGATGTAGACGGATTATTTCTATATATTGGATATTCACCAAGCACAAATTATTTTAAAGATTTAAATATAACAGATGAAACTGGATATATTATTGTAAATGAGAAAATGGAAACAAGTATACCTGGTATTTTTGCTGCAGGAGACATTATCAAAAAAGGTGTTTATCAAATAATAACTGCTGCTAGTGATGGAAGTATAGCCGCATTAAGTGCAAAAAAATATATAAAAAATCTAGACAAAAACTAATATTTAGTATATTATACAGCAAAAGCGGAGGTTATCTTATGTTAGTGTATGGTAAAAATGTAGCTAGAGAAGTTTTAAGCAAAAATACAACTGTAAAGAAAGTATATTTAAAAGAAGGATTCAATAACGAAGAAATACTAAACTTAATAAAGCAAAACAATAATAAAGTAATTTATAAAACAAGTGAAGAACTAGACAGATTAGTTAATGAAACAAATCAAGGAATAGTAATTGATATAGAGGATTATCACTATAAATATTTTGAAGATTTAAAAGAAGATGATGATGCAAAGTTTGTAGTAATACTTGACCATATTGAAGATCCAAGAAATTTTGGTGCTATTATTAGAACTTGTGAATGTGCAGGAGTAGATTACATAGTAATTCCAAATAAAAGAAGTGTAGAAGTGACTGCTGCAGTTTTCAAATCATCTAGTGGTGCTGCAGTACATCAAAAAATTTGTAAAGTTGCAAATTTGCACAACACAGTAGAAAAATTAAAGAAAAATGGCTTTTGGGTAATAGGAACAGATGCTAATGGAGAAGATTACACAAAAATAAATTATAGCGGAAAAATAGCTGTGATAATAGGTAGCGAAGGAAAAGGATTACAACCACTATTAAGAAAATCATGTGATCAAATTGCATCAATACCATTAAAAGGTAAAATAAATAGCTTAAACGCTTCAGTAGCGGCAGGCATAATAATATATGAAATATCCAAATCCAAATAATGGGAGGAAAATGGTGGAATATGATTTCAAAAAAATAAATGACTACGAAATACTATTTTTAGTCAACGAAAAAAATGAAAATGCAGAAGAAATATTAATAAACAAATATAAGAACCTAATAAATAAATATATTGAAGAATATAAAACTATTGCATTGCAAAATGGATTAGAAGAATGTGATTTATACCAAGAAGGACTTTTGGGATTAACAAATGCAATAAAAACATTCGACCAAAGCAAAGAAGCATCATTCTTTACATATGCAAATATTTGTATAAAAACAAAAATACAAACTGCAATAAGGAACTCTTCTAGCAAAAAAAACATAGCATTAAACCAATCAGTATCACTAGATAATTTAATTAATTCAGAAACAGCGAATTATTATGATATAATATGTGATAGCAAAAATGATATAAGTGAAAGATTATTAAAACAAGAAGAGCAACAGCAATTATTTAATAAAGTAGAAGAGTGTTTAACACCATTTGAAAAGCAAGTATTAAAACTAAAAACTAATTCATATTCCAATGACGAAATAGCGACTAAATTACAAAAGGACAAAAGAAGTATTGAAAACGCGATAAATAGAATCAGAAACAAATATAGAAATATAAAGAAAGAAGAATAAACACTTGAAACACTGTATAAAATATGATAATATGTAGTTACACGCAAGTGTTTTTTTTATGGGAGGTAATATGAAAAAAATAAAGGCATTCTTTAGAGGTGTAAAAAAAGAAGCAGAAAAGACAAAATGGTTAACTATGAAAGAGACAATTGCATACTCTAGCGTAGTTGTAGTTATGTTAGTATTCTTTGCAATATTCTTCTATGGATTAGATGTTCTATTTGCTTTTTTGAAAGGATTGATTAACTAATGGAAGAACAAAAATTATGGTATGTAGTAAATACATATTCAGGACATGAGAGTAAAGTAAGAGACAACTTACTCATGAGAGCTCAATCAATGGGAATGGAAAACAATATTTTTAGAGTAATTGTCCCAGAGCAAAAAGAAGTTGAAATAAAAGATGGCGTAAAAAAAGAAAAAGTTAAAAAAATGTTTCCTGGATATGTATTAGTAGAAATGATAATGAGTGACGAAGCATGGTATGCAGTAAGAAACACGCCAGGAGTAACTGGATTTATAGGTTCAAGTGGTAAAGGTGCAAAACCAATTCCATTATCTCCACAAGAAATTGACAAAATACTAATCAACGAAGGAATGAGTAGAGTTGACATAGAAGCTGACTTAAAAGAAGGAGACAGCGTAACAATAATAGACGGACCATTCAAAGGAATGTATGGAAAAATAGAGAGTATAGACTTAGAAAACAACAAACTAACAGTATTAATAGACTTATTTGGTCAAGAAACACCTGTTGAAGTTGAATTATTACAAATAAGTAAAAATTAATTGTAAAACTATAAAAAATGTGTTAATATTAGAAACGAGTTATATATTTTAATATATTAACTAAATAAAGTGGGAGATTTTTTGGATTATCATTAAAACCACTCGCGAAAAAATAAACTGATAAATAGGAGGTGTTTTTCGTGGCAAAAAAAGTTGAAAAAGTAATCAAATTACAACTACCTGCAGGTAAAGCAACACCAGCTCCACCAGTTGGGACTATGTTAGGACCTGTTGGAATAAACTTAAATGAATTCTGTACAAAATATAACGACGCAACAAAAGATAAGATGGGAAGTATAGTACCAGTTGAAATCAGCGTATATGAAGATAGATCATTTGACTTTGTTTTAAAAACTCCACCAACTCCAAGTCTATTACTTGAAGTAGCTGGAATACAAAAAGGTAGTGTTAAAGGGGCAAACGACATAGTTGCAACAATAACAAAAGATGATTTAAGAAAAGTAGCTGAAATAAAATTACCAGACTTAAACACAAATGATATTGAAGCAGCAATGAGAATAGTTGCAGGAACGGCAAGAAATATGGGAATTGCTGTTAAAGGTCTAAACGATGCAGAATTAGCAGAACAAGCAGAAGAAGCAAAAGAAGCTGAAGCAGAAATGGCTAAATTAGATGCTGAACTTGAAGAAATGGAAGCACAAGCTAAAGCAATGGCTGATGCAGATATGCCAGAAGTAGAATCAACAGAACAAAAAGACGAAAATGAAACAAGCGAGGAATAATAAATCCAAAACATACCACATAAAGGAGGGAAAAAATGAAAAAACATGGACGTATTTATGTGGAAGCTAAAGCAAATGTGGAAAAAGACAAAGAATACACAGTAGCTGAAGCGATAAAATTAGTAAAATCATTATCAAAGAGAAAATTTGATGAGACTGTAGAAGTAGCAGTCAACTTAAACATAGATACAACTAAAGGCGATCAACAAGTAAGAAGTTCATTTGTACTACCAAATGGTACAGGAAAAACTAAAAAAATATTAGTTATAACAAAAACTTCACAAGAAGATGCCAAAGCAGCTGGAGCTGATTATGTCGGCGATGCAGATATGCTAGAAAAAATAGAAAAAGAAAATTGGTTTGATTTTGATGTAATCATAGCAACACCAGATATGATGGCAAGTCTAGGAAAACTAGGTAAAGTTTTAGGGCCAAAAGGACTAATGCCAAATCCTAAAACAGGAACAGTTACAACAAACGTAAAAGAAGCAATAGAAAACGTTAAAAAAGGTATGATTGAATTTAAAGCAGATAGTTATGGCAATGTTCATTCAATCATAGGTAAAGTATCATTTACAGAAAAAGCACTTGAAGAAAACTTAGTTGCATTCATACGTAACTTAATAAAAATTAAACCAAGTGGAGTTAAAGGAATATTTATTAAAAACATAAGTATTTCAAGCACAATGGGTCCTGGAATAAAAATTGATAAAAATTCTTTTGACAATTAAACAAAAATATAATACAATATTTGAGAAGAACCGAAGACAGTAGGTTAGAAGTAAACCCTACCGAGGAACTTATCTTTTTAAGAAAGCTCACTCGTGTAAGGTGAGCTTTAATAAATTATAAGGAGGAAAAATGGCAAGCGAGAAAAGTTTAAATGCTAAAAAAGAAGTAGTTAATGAGATAATAGATAAACTTAACAATGCAAATACATTCTTACTCTTAGAAAATCAAGGTTTGTCAGTTGCTGACTTTTCTAAATTAAGAGAAGAATTAAAAGCTGGTGGAAGTAGCATTAAAGTTTATAAAAATACATTAATGGATTTAGCTTTAAAAGACAAAAAGATAGAATTAAGTGAATTTATGGCTGGACCAAATGTTTACGTTTTTTCTAAAGACATCATTGAGCCAATAAAAACAATCAGTGAATTTGCTAAAGGAAACGAAAACCTAAAAATAAAAGCAGGTTATATTGATGGAAGTGTTGTTGGATTAGATGTAATAAAAGAATACGCAAGCATACCAAGCTATGAAGGATTACTTACAATGTTTGCAGGTGGGCTTATTGAACACGTTAAAAATTTAAGTATAGCATTAAATTTATATGCTGAAAAATTAGAAGGAGGAGAAAAATAATGGCAAAATTAACAAGTAGAGAAATATTAGATGCAGTAAAAGAAATGACAGTTCTAGAAGTAAAAGAACTAGTAGATTTAATGAAAGAAGAATTAGGAGTTGACCCAAGTGCAGTTGCAGTTGCAGCAGCACCAGTTCAAGCAGCAGCAGAAGAAGATGGAGGAAATAAAACAGTAGTTTTAAAAGATGCTGGAGCAGCTAAACTACAAGTTATTAAAGTAATTAGAGAAATAACTGGTCTTGGACTAAAAGAAGCAAAAGATATTGCTGATGCTGGAGGTAATGTTAAAGAAAACGTACCTGCTGAAGAAGCAAACGATATTAAAGCTAAATTAGAAGAAGCCGGCGCAACAGTAGAATTAGCATAAATTAAAATAGCCTATTAAAATAGGCTTTTTTGCGTTTATAAAAAGGGGAAAAATATGGAACACTATTTTACAAATAACGAAAATATAAAAAGTAATTTAAGAAGTATTGACTACACAGTAAAAAATACTTCTTTTGTGTTCTATACTGACAATGGAGTTTTTTCAAAATTCAATGTAGATTACGGAACAAATTTATTAATAAACACATATTTAGATAACTGTAAAAAAACAGAAGAAGTGCTTGATGTTGGATGTGGATATGGAGTTATAGGCATAGTAATAAGCAAAATAAATGGTCAAAAAGTTGAACAAATTGACATAAACAAGCGAGCTTTACACTTAACAGAAATGAACAACAAAGAAAATAAGACAAACAATAAAGTTTATGAAAGTAACATTTATGAAAACATAACGAGTATATACGACGTAATAATAACAAATCCGCCGATACGAGCAGGAAAAAAAGTATATATGACAATACTAAAAGAAGCGCATAAACACTTAAAACCTGATGGTGAACTTTGGTTTGTAGCGAGAAAAGATCAAGGGGCCAAAACAATAGAAAAAGAATTAAGAGAAAAATATAATATAAATTTAATAAAAAAACAAAGAGGATATTACATTTATAAAGCAGATTTTGCGTTGACAAATTGAAAAATGTTTGCTAACATTATAAATTGGCAACACATAATTTTTTATAAAATTACATGTTCTTTTAAAACTATAGAATTGGGGTGAAAAAGTGGCTTACAAAGTAGAAGAATTTGGAGACCATAGAGAAAGAAGAAATTTCTCAAAACTAAAAAATAGACTAGAATTATCAAACTTATTAGAGATACAAAAAGACTCATATAAGAGATTTCTAGAGGAAGGAATAAAAGAGGTATTCGACGATATTTTCCCAGTTGAAAGTTTCTCAGGGAGTTTATCACTTGAACTTGGAGAGTATTCATTTGATAAACCAAGATACACTGTTAAAGAAAGTAAAGAAAGAAGAGTAACATACGCAGCACCTTTAAAAGTGCAAGCAAGACTTTTCATAAACGAGACAGGAGAAGTTAAAGAACAAGAAGTATATTTAGGAGATATGCCATTAATGACTGAAAATGGTAGTTTTATTATTAACGGAGTTGAAAGAGTTATCAACAGTCAATTAGTGCGTTCACCTAGCATTTATTTCAAAAATGAAATAGATAAAAACGGAAGACACATAGTATCTTGTGAAGTAATTCCTAGTAAAGGTACATGGCTTGAGTATGAATTAGACGCTCGAGGAGTTTTATATGTCAGAATTGATAGAACAAGAAAAGTGACTATAACAACATTCTTAAGAGCATTAGGTCTTAGCAACGAAGAAGACATTTATAAAGTATTTGGTAAAGATGAATATTTAGAAAATACAATAGCAAAAGATAGCACTAAAAATACTGATGAAGCATTAATAGAAATATATGAAAAACTAAGGCCAGGTGAGCCAGCAACTTTAGATTCAGCTAAAAACCAATTAATCGTAAGATTTTTTGACAGTTTTAGATACGATTTAGCAAAAGTTGGACGTTATAAATTCAATAGAAAATTAAACGTAATTGATAGATTACTAAATAACAAAATCGCGCAAGATATAAAAGATGAAAAAGGCAATGTTATAGTAAGTAAAGGCACAGTAATTACTAAAGAATTACTAGAAACATTAAAACCAATATTTGCAAATGGATACGGATTAAAAGAAGTAAAAATAAATGAAGAACTTGACTCTTACAATAAAGTACAAGAAGTTTTAGTATATGCAAACGATGACACAAAGAAAATAATAAAAGTAATAGGTAATGACCAAAGCATAGATGTCAAGAGATTAACAATAAGTGACATATACGCATCAATATCATATTACATAAACTTACATTATGGTGTAGGAAACATAGATGAAATTGACCATTTAGGAAATAGACGTGTTAGACAAAGCGGAGAATTAATCCAAAACCAATTTAGAATTGGAATAGTAAGAATGGAAAGAGTCATTAGAGAAAGAATGACAACACAAGAAATTGATGCAGTAACACCAAAAAGCCTAATTAACATTAGACCAGTTACAGCAGCACTAAAAGAATTCTTTGGAAGTAGCCAATTATCAAAATTCATGGATCAAATCAACCCAATTGCTGAATTAAACGATAAAAGAAGACTAAGTGCTTTAGGACCTGGTGGATTATCAAGAGATCGTGCTGGAATGGAAGTACGTGACGTTAATCCAAGCCATTACGGTAGGATTTGTCCAATTGAAACACCAGAAGGACAAAACATTGGATTAATTACATCACTTGCTGGATATGCAAAAGTAAATGAATATGGATTCATAATGACTCCATATAGAAAAGTAAAAAATGGTAAACTAACAGATGAAATTATATATATGACAGCTGATGAAGAAGAAGATTATTACATCGCACCAGCAACAATAGATGTTAATAACAAAAATGAAATATCAGAAGAAAGCGTGCCAGTAAGATTTAAAGGCGATAACTTAATAGTAAAAAAAGAACAAGTTGACTATACAGATGTAAGCCCATCACAAATAGTATCAGTAACAACAAGCATGATACCATTCTTGGAACACAACGATGCTAACCGTGCACTTATGGGTGCAAACATGCAACGTCAAGCAGTACCACTATTAAGACCAGAAGCGCCAATAATAGGTACAGGAGTAGAAGCACAAGTTGCTAAAGATTCGGGTGCAGTTGTGGTTGCAAAAGAAGATGGAATAGTAGATTACGTAGATTCAAAGAAAATCATAATAAAAAACTCTAAAGGAAAGACCGAATACGAATTAATAAATTACGAAAGAAGCAACGCAGAAACATGTTATAATCAAAGACCAATAGTAAAAAAAGGTGAAGAAATAAAAGCAGGCATGGTTATAGCTGATGGACCATCAACTGACATGGGAGAAATAGCATTAGGTAAAAACCTTTTAGTAGCGTTCATGACATTTAACGGCTATAACTATGAAGATGCTATAATATTAAATGAAAGAATAGTAAAAGACGACGTATTAACTTCAATTCACATTGAAATGAAAGAAGTCGAAATACGTGATACAAAATTAGGACCAGAAGAATTCACAAGAGACATACCAAATGTCAGCGAAGAAGCAAGAAAAAATCTTGACGAAAACGGAATAGTACGTATAGGTACAGAAGTAAAAGAAAACGATATACTTGTTGGAAAAATCACACCAAAAGGAATGCAAGAGTTATCAAGCGAAGAAAAACTATTACACGCTATATTTGGTGAAAAAACTAGAGAAGTTAGAGATACATCACTAAGAGTACCTCATGGAAGCGCAGGAATAGTACACGATATACAAGTATTTACAAAAGAAAATTCAGATGAGTTACCAGCAGGAGTATTAAAAGTAATAAGAGTATATTTAATACAAAAGAGAAAAATGCAAGTTGGTGACAAAATGGCAGGAAGATACGGAAACAAAGGTGTTGTATCACTAGTATTGCCAGAAGAAGACATGCCATATTTACCAGATGGAAGAACAGTGGACATAATGTTAAATCCATTAGGTGTTCCATCACGTATGAACTTAGGACAAATACTTGAAATACATTTAGGAATGGCAGCTAAAACATTAGGCGTTCATGTTGCTACACCAGTATTTGACAGCGCAACTGAAGAAGATTTAAAAGCAATGACAAAAGAAGCCGGACTTGCTCCAGACTATAAAACAGATTTATATGATGGAAGAACAGGCGAAAAATTTGACAAAAGAGTTGCAGTTGGTGTCATGTATATGATTAAACTTAATCACATGGTAGATGACAAATTACATGCTAGAAGTACAGGACCATACAGTTTAGTAACACAACAACCATTAGGTGGAAAAGCACAATTTGGTGGACAAAGATTTGGAGAAATGGAAGTATGGGCACTATATGCATATGGTGCAGCACATATCTTACAAGAAGTACTTACTGTAAAATCAGATGACGTATTAGGAAGAGTAAAAGTTTACGAACAATTAGTAAAAGGAAAAGTAGTAGACCAAGCAGGAGTTCCAGAGTCATTCAGAGTATTAATAAAAGAATTCCAAGCATTAGGTTTAGATATTTCTATAATAACTAAAGACGGAGAAACAAAAGATCTAAGAGATCTAGAAAAAGAAGAAGATAAAGAAGACGTTCCAGTTACTATAGAAGAAATAGATGTAACAAAACTTGAAGAGCCTACTAGCGAACCAACAATGGAAGAAGAAATAGAAGAAGAATTTGAAGAAAACTCAAGTTATGATGCATTAGATGATTTAGAGTATGAGGGGAGTGAAGAATAATGATGGAAGTAAACAATTTTGAAGGAATCAAAATAGGAATTGCATCCCCAGAAAAAATAAGAGAATGGTCATATGGTGAAGTAAAAAAACCAGAAACAATTAACTACAGAACATTAAAACCTGAAAGAGATGGACTATTTTGTGAAAAAATATTTGGTCCAACAAAAGATTTTGAATGTAGTTGTGGAAAGTACAAAAGATTAAGATACAAAAATATAATATGTGATAGATGTGGAGTAGAAGTAACTAGATCAAAAGTAAGACGTGAAAGAATGGGACACATTGAACTAGCTACTCCAGTTGCTCACATTTGGTATACAAAAGGAGTACCACCAAAAATTGGATTAGTACTTGATATGTCACCAAGAGACCTAGAAGAAGTAATATACTTTGTAAGTTACGTAGTAATAGATCCAGGGATTGCACCATTAGAAAAAAAACAAACATTATCAGACAAAGAATACCGTGCATATTACGAAAAATATGGAAACGGATTCACTGTTGGAATGGGTGCTGAAGCAATAAAAAAATTACTAAGCGAAGTTAACTTAGAAGTAGAAGCAGAAAACTTAAAGAAAGAAATAGAAAAAAGTCAAGGACAAAAGAAAATCAGACTTGTAAAAAGATTAGATTGCATTAATTCATTCATAGAAAGTGGTAATAGACCAGAATGGATGATACTTGAAGCATTACCAGTAATACCACCAGAATTAAGACCAATGATACAACTACCTGGTGGACGTTTTGCCACTAGTGACTTAAACGATTTATATAGAAGAATAATAAATAGAAACAATCGTTTAAAGAAATTAATAGAACTAGGAGCGCCAACAATAATAGTTCAAAACGAAAAACGTATGTTACAAGAAGCAGTAGATGCATTAATTGATAACGGAAGAAGAGGAAGAAGCGTACAAGGTGCAGGAAATCGTGCATTAAAATCTTTAAGTAGCATGCTTAAAGGAAAACAAGGAAGATTCCGTCAAAACCTACTTGGAAAACGTGTAGACTATTCAGGTCGTAGTGTTATCGTAGTTGGACCAACACTAAAAATGTATGAATGTGGAATACCAAAAGAAATGGCACTAGAGCTATTCAAACCACATGTAATACACGAACTAGTAGAAAGAGAAATGGCACATAACATAAAAGGTGCAAAAAAACTAATAGAAGCACAAGACGAAAGAGTATGGGATATCGTTGAAGAAGTAATCAAAGAACACCCAGTACTATTAAACCGTGCTCCAACATTACACAGACTAGGAATACAAGCATTTGAACCAAAACTAGTAGGTGGAAAAGCATTAAGACTACATCCACTAGTATGTCCAGCATTTAATGCTGACTTTGATGGAGACCAAATGGCTGTTCACGTGCCGCTAAGCGAAGAAGCCCAAGCAGAAGCAAGAATATTAATGCTAGGCGCAAATAACATACTTAATCCAAAAGATGGAAGTCCAATTGTAACACCATCACAAGACATGGTATTAGGTAATTACTATTTAACAATAGAAACACCAGGATTACCAAATGAAGGAAAAGCTTATAAAGACTCTAACGAAGCATTAATGGCATATGAAAGAGGAGACTTAACACTTCATACAAGAATATGCTTACCAGTAAAAAGTTTTAAATATAAAATGTTTACAGATGAACAAAAAGACAAATACTTAGTAACTACACCAGGTAAATTAATATTTAACGAAATACTACCTGATACATACCCATACATAAATGAAGGTAGCAAAGAAAACATAGAAAAAATAACACCAAATAAATTCTTTATAGAAAAAGGTGAGAATTTACCAGAAAAAGTTGCAGAAATGCCTATAACAAAACCGTTAATAAACAAAGATCTAGAAAAATTAATTGCGCAAATATTCAAAAGATACAAAACAACAGAAACATCAATAATGCTAGACAAATTAAAAAATCAAGGTTTTAAATATAGTACTAAGTCAGGTATAACTTTCTCACTTAGCGATGTACCTGTAACTGATAAAAAAGAAACAATGATTGAAGAAACTAACAAAATGGTTGATCAAGTTACAAAACAATTTAAAAGAGGTTTAATAACTAATGAAGAAAGACATGATAGAATAGTAAAATTATGGGCAGATACAACAAACAACATACAAGGCGAAGTAATAAATGAATTATCAAGTAATCCAGATAATCCACTAAATATGATATTCTCATCAGGTGCACGTGGTAAAAAGAACCAATTAGGACAATTATCTGGAATGCGTGGAAGTATGAAAAAACCGAATGGTGAAGTCGTTGAAATACCTATCACAGCATCATTTAAAGATGGACTTGACGTGCAAGAATTCTTCTTAAGTACACATGGTTCAAGAAAAGGAACAGCCGATACAGCTTTAAAAACAGCCGATGCTGGATATTTAACACGTAGATTAGTAGATGTAGTACAAGATATAATTGTAAAAGAACACGATTGTGGAACTATACAAGGAGTAGAAGTAAGTGCATTTATTGATGAAAATAGTGGAGCGGTACTTGAAAGCCTAGAAGAAAGAATTATTGGAAGATACACGAATCAAAAAATAATTAATCCAGAGACAAAAGAATTAATTATAGACAAAGGCGAACTAATAACAGAACCAATAGTGGACAAAATAGTAAAAGCTGGAATCACAAAAGTAGAAATCAGAAGTGTACTAACATGTAAAACTATAAATGGCGTATGTAAAAAATGTTATGGAAGAAATCTAGCGACAGGAAATACAGTTGAAGTTGGAGAAGCAGTAGGAATAATGGCTGCACAATCTATAGGAGAACCTGGTACTCAATTAACAATGAGAACATTCCATACTGGAGGTGTTGCATCAGCAGCAGATATCACACAAGGTTTACCACGTGTAGAAGAATTATTTGAAGCAAGAACACCAAAAGCAAAAGCAACTATAGCTGAAATAAGTGGAAAAATAACAAAAATTACTGAAGACAAAGGTAAATTTAAAATATATATCACTAACGACCTTGAAGTTAGAGAACATGTTACACTATATAACTCAAAACTAAAAGTAGAAAAAGGTCAAATGGTAGAAGCAGGAGATGCATTAACAGAAGGTTCAATTGCGCCAAAAGAATTACTTGCTGTAACTGATCCAATTACAGTGCAACAATATATTGTTAAAGAAATACAAAAAGTTTACAAATCACAAGGTGTTGACGTTTCAGATAAACACGTAGAAATCGTAGTAAAACGTATGATATCTAAAATCAAAATAGTAGAAGCAGGAGATACAAATCTAGTTGAAGGAACATCTATTTCACTAAGAGAATTTGGAGAAATAAATAAACCAATAATACTAGAAGGAAAAACTCCAGCAACAGGAAAACCAATATTACTTGGGATAACAAAAGCATCACTCGAAACTGATTCATTCTTATCAGCAGCATCATTCCAAGAAACTACAAGAATATTAACAGAAGCCGCAGTAAAAGGAAAAGTTGATATGTTAAATGGATTAAAAGAAAACGTAATCTTAGGTAAATTAATACCAGCTGGAACAGGTGCTAAAGAATATTCAGATATAAGTTTAATGTTAGAAAAAGAATTTTTAAGCGACGATGCTAGCGAAGTATTAGAAGAAACTTTTTGTGATTAAAAAACCCATCTAAGGGTTTTTTAATTTACTTTTTAAAGACTATTATGTATAATTAAAGAGGAGAGTGAAATATGTTTAACGAAAACGAAGTTAAAGCCAAAATGGATAAAGTTATAGAATCATTAGAAACTAGACTTACCACTGTTAGAGCTGGAAGAGCTAACCCAAATATATTAAATGGAATAATGGTAGAATATTATGGGGTACCTACACCAATTCAAGGAATAGCAAATATAAGCATCCCAGAAGCTAGACAATTAGTAATAAAACCATTTGATAAATCCGCTTTAAAAAACATAGAAAAAGCATTATTTGAAGCAAATTTAGGTATGGCACCTACAAATAATGGAGAAGTTTTAATATTAACAATACCTGAACTAACAGAAGATAGTAGAAGAACATTTGTAAAACAAGTAAAGGACATGGCAGAAGAAGCAAGAATCGCATTAAGAAATGTAAGACAAGATGCAAATAATGCAATAAAGAGACAAGAGTTCAGCGAAAATGAAGAAAAAATATATTTAGAAAGCGTACAAAAGTTAATAGATAAATATAACGATATCGTAGAAGAAAAATTCAAAGAAAAAGAAAAAGAACTTATGACAATCTAGGTGATATTATGATACAAGAAATAGAAGAGTTTATAAGGCCAATATTTGACTCTTTTGACTATGATTTTTATGTTAGCGAAAGCAATAAAAAAGAAATATGTGACTATCAAATAAATAGTCTTTTTCGTATTGCTAAAGAATTAAAAGTAAATCTGCTAGAAATAGGAACAACAATTACAAAAAAAATAAATGAACTAGATAATTTTAATGATTATTTTAAAGAAGTGACATTTTTAAATGGATTTATAAATATAACAATAAGCGATAAATTTATAAATAAATGGATTAACAAATCACTTAACAATTTAGGAGTAAATAAAGTAGAAAGTGATGAATTATATTTCTTAGATTATGGTGGACCAAACATAGCAAAGCCACTTCACATTGGACATTTAAGGCCAGCAATAATAGGAGAAAGTTTAAAAAGAATAATAAAATACAAAGGCTATAAAACAATAAGTGATGTTCATTTAGGCGATTATGGTTTACAAATGGGTCAAGTAATATACGGAATAAAAAAAGATAATATAAAATTAGAAGACATAAACATAGAATATTTAAATGAATGTTATCCAAGAATAAGCGCATTATGCAAAACCGATGAAAAAGTCTATGAAGAATGCAAAAACATTGTAAAAGAATTACAAAATGGTAATAAAGAATACAATAAATTATGGAATAAAATATATGAAGAAAGTTTAAAAGATATAAAGAGATTATATAATTATTTAGATATAAATTTTGACTTATGGCTAGGTGAAAGTGATTCAAAGCCTTATATTTCAAAATTAATTGATTTACTTACAAAAAAAGAATTACTTATAGAAGATGATGGAGCTAAAATAGTAAAATTACAAGATGAAAGCGATAACAAAGAAATGCCACCATTAATAGTAGAAAAAAGCGACGGATCATTTATTTATGCAACAACTGATTTAGCTGCAATTTATGAAAGAGTAGAAAAATATAATCCAAAGTATATCTTATACGTAGTAGATGCTAGACAAAGCCTACATTTTGAGCAAGTATTTAGAACTTGTAAAAAAATTGGTTGGAATAACAATTTAGAACATATACAATTTGGAACAATAAATGGAAGTGACGGAAAGCCATTTAAAACAAGAAGTGGTGAAACATTAAAATTAGATGAACTAATAAAAATGACAAAAGAAACATTTATTGGAAAACGTGAAGAAAATGAAAAAATGGCAAGTGAAGACTTAGATATAATTGTAAATGCAATAATAAAATATGCAGATTTAGCTAATAACAGAGAAAAAAATTATGTTTTTGATATATCAAAGTTTAGCGATGTTAATGGAAAAACAGGGCCATACATTTTATATACAGCACTAAGAATAAAAAAAATATTAGATAACAACAAATTTAGCGGTTTAGTAAGCGATAAAATATATGATGATATAGATAGAAAATTAAGAATAAAATTACTAGATTTTGACAAATACATCACAAAAAGCGTAGAAGAAAGATTACCAAGCATAATAGCAGAATATGTATACGATGTAGCAGATTTAACTAGTTCATTTTATCAAAAAAACAACATTTCTAATTTGCAAGATAAAACTAATAAAAACGATTGGTTAATTATTTTAAATTATGCATATAATGTTATGAAAGACAGTTTAAATATGCTAAGTATAAATATACCTAGCAAAATGTAAAAAAATATGTTATAATATACAAGTTGGTGGAAATTAGAGAATGAAAGAGTTAAATTTAGAATATAGCGAAATATATGAAGAATTTGAAAAAAATTCGGAATTTAAAAAGTTATCTGAGAATATACATCATGGACTAACTAGATTGGAACATGTTAATAGGGTAGCAAAATGGAGTTTTTATTTATCTAAACTTTTTAAATTAGATACAAAATCTGTTACTAGGGGAGCATTACTTCATGACTTTTTTACTAGTGACGATATAAACAGAGAAAATTATAAAGATTTTTTAAAAGAACACCCTTTAATTGCACTTGAAAATAGTAAAAAATATTTTGAGATTAATAAAATAGAAGAAGATATAATATGTAAACACATGTATCCAATAACTAGAAAAAAACCTAAGTATAGAGAAAGTATATTAGTTAGTTCGGTTGATAAAGTAGTAAGTTGCTATGAGGCATTTAGATTCCAGGCTGCAACAGCAGTCGGTATTATGATATTATTTTTATATAATATAAGATAAAAAGCTAGTGAATTTTAAACTAGCTTTTTTAATTTTTTAAAATGGCGTCCTTGGGCAGATTCGAACTGCCGACTTACGACTTAGGAGGTCGTTACTCTATCCAACTGAGTTACAAGGACACTTGCAACACTGACATTATATCACAAATACATTTATTTTTCTAATAAAATACAAAATAACAGTATTTTACATTTTATTTTTTGACTTTACAAAAAAAATATATTTTTTTTAAAATATAGATTATAATTTATACATATATATTATTGGAGGAATATTATGTTTAATAATAAAAAAATATTTATTTTAGGGATGGCAAGAAGTGGCTACGAAGCAGCAAAAGTTTTAGCAAAACATAATAATAAAATAACTATTACTGATATAAAAGATCAAAATGCTGAACATTTAGGACAACTTAAAAAACTAGGTGTAAAATTTATTAAAACTGAAAATCCAGTTGAATTACTTGATGATACATATGATTATGTAGTTAAAAATCCAGGAATAAAAATCGATCATCCAGTAATTGAAAAAGCAAAAAAGTTAAAAATACCAGTTACAAATGAAGTGGAGGTAGCTTATTCGTTTTTTCCTAAAAATATAAAAATAATTGCAATTACAGGATCCAATGGAAAAACAACGACTACTACAATGATATACGAAATTTTAAAAAAGGCATCTTTGCCAGTTTTACTTGGTGGTAATATAGGTTATCCGGTGTGTTCATTAGTAGAAATTGTAAAAGAAAATGACATTTTGGTATTGGAAATTAGTTCACACCAATTACATGACATGAAAAATTTTAAAGCTAATATAAGCATAATGACAAATTTAAGCCCGGTTCATTTAGATCATTTTGGTACATATGAATATTATAAGCAACAAAAATTTAAAATATTTAACAATCAAACAAAAGATGATATTGCAGTATTAAATAAAGAAAATATAGATGTAATGTCAGGAGAAAAAGAAATTAAATCGACAAAAGTATATTTTTCTAGTAAAGAAAAGTCAGATTGTTATTTAAATAAAGATATATTATATTTTAAAGATGAAGAAATTATCAGTACAAGTGATATAAAAGTACAAGGAATTCACAATTATGAAAATGCAATGTGTGCTATAATAGTCGCAAAAACTTTTAATGTGTCAAATGAAATAATAAAAGAATTTTTTAAAGAATTTAAAGGTGTTGAACATAGGATAGAATTTGTAAAAGAAATTAATGGTGTAAGCTATTACAATGATTCAAAAGCAACAAATACAGAATCAACAAGTATTGCATTAGCGTCATTTGGAAATCCAACAATTCTAATATTAGGCGGATTAGATAGGGGCCACTCATTCGAACCACTTTTACCATTTATGAAAAATGTAAAATGTATATTAGCATATGGAGAAACAAAAAATCGATTAGTTGACTTTGCAAAACAAAATAAGATTGAAGTATATTCATATGACACATTACCAGAATGTGTACTAAAAGCAAAAGAAATTTCAAAATCAGGAGATGTTGTTTTATTAAGTCCTGCTTGTGCATCGTGGGATCAATATGAAAGTTTTGAAAAACGTGGAGAAGAATTTAAAAAGAATGTAAATGATTTATAAACTTTACATTCTTTTTACATAGTCTATTGAATTTTAATGTAAATAAATATATAATCTCAACTTAAACACTTTTAGAAGAGCAAAACCTCCCAATCCCTTTGTTTATGAGGGTTTGAGAGGTTTTTA
>CALVOO010000014.1 GCA_944350305.1 uncultured Bacilli bacterium | reverse complement strand
CTATAGAACTTTCAAGCTTTTTTGTCGATTATTTGACTGATTATAATAATATTATGTTAACTAATGTTGAATTAAAAGAGTCAAGTGATATGGAAGATAACAATGATGTGTTAAAAGATACTGATAATGCTTCAACTTTGTATATAAATAATCCGGTTGTTTTTAATAATGAAACTGTTTATAAATTAAATTTGGATGAAAGTATAGTTTTAAATACTATTGAAAATAATATTAATGATAATTCTTTGACCTTTGATTGCAATGGTGGGAATTTTTCAATTATGGTTTTAAATTCTAAATTTGGTTTTTCTAAATTTGAAAATAATAATATTTATTTAAATGGTAATTTAAAAGGTTCTGTTAATGAATATAATTGTAGTTGGGATTTGGATGATGATCAAACTTTAGTTAAACTTGAAAATGTAATTAAAAATAGTTTTTATGACATGATTGATAATGCTTTTAATAAATCAAAAGAGCTTAAACTTGATTTTTTGGAAATTGGAAAATTTATATATAATAATTATCCTGATGAGTATAAAAAAATAAAGGATGTTAATATTTCTCTTGTCGACTTTAATATTGTTAATAAGATTAGTGTTGATTTAACTAAACAGGGAAATTTAAGGGGAGATATAAATGAATAAACAGCTTAATAGTACTAGTTTTTCACTTATGATTAGTGCATTAAATAAATGCTTGTTTTTGGGTCTTTTAATACCATATATGTTTAAAATATCTAAAACTAGTACATTTATTAGTGTTATAATTGGATTTGTTATAAGTTTGTTCTTTTTTGTTATGCTACTTTTGTTATTTAATGTTAATAGTAATTTGTCTTTTGTGGGTAAAGTTAAAAATAATTTTTCTAAGCCTTTTTCGTTTTTTGTAACTCATTTGCAAATTGTTATAGTTATTATGTTAGCTTCTATGCTTTTGTGGCGTCTTTCTTCTTTTTCTACTAATGAGTATTTGTATGAAACGCCTATAATTTTAGTTGTTCTTTTAATTTCTCTTCCAATATTTTATATTTCGGTTAATAATTTTACCGTGTTGTGTAGGTTTAATACTTTATGTTTTATGGCTGGTTTGGTTATTATTATTTTTAATTTTATTGGATTATTGCCTCATTATGATGTCAATAATTTTAAACCTTTTTTTACTGATAGTTTAGGCAGTATTTTAAATTCAGCTATTCATTACGCTGTTTTAACTATAAGTCCTGTTTTTTTGCTTACTATTATCCCTAAAGATAATATTTCTAATAATAAATCATTTAACAAAAAGATGATGATTTCTTTTGTTTACTCTAATGTAATGGGTTTTCTTATATTTTTTACTATTCAAATGAGTTTGCATATTGATCTTATTAATTTGTATACTTACCCTGCATTTACTGCACTTAAAATTATTAATTTGTCCAATTTTATTGATTCTGTGGAAAATGTTTCGGCAATTTTATGGTATATTTATATAAATCTTGCAATTTGTATGTGTGTGATTTATGCTAAATTTTCAATTAAAGAATTTTATGGTATAAACAGTAGTCGTTTTGAAAATATTTTGGGTATAGCTTTGGTTATTTTAATTCTGTTGATTGTTTTTCCTATTGCTAATTTGTCTTATTATTTGGATAAGATTTCTATAATGAAATACCCTTTTTATATGCTCTTGATTTTGTTACTTAGTTATTTGTTTGTTCTGTTTATTTGTAAATTTAAAAATAAAAACTAACATGGTTGTTAGTCTTTAAAAAAGTCTCTTTTATTAAATGTGGCTGTCATAAATCTCCACGCTGCTTTTTTATTTGTTAGCCATTCTATTTTAGCATTATTTTTAGTATTTGTTATCATTTCTTTTACTAAATAATTTGCTACAACATCTGGATAATCACCCAAAATGTTATATACTTTTTTGGTTTTTTCTGACAGATTTATTTTTTGTTTATTTCCTAATGCATTAGTTATAAAATCAGTTATCATTATACCTGGACTAAGTTTTCCAACTATAACTCCGGTTTTTCTTTCTTCACTTTCTTTAGCTAGCGCTTCAGTAAAATATGTTATTGCTCGTTTGCTTGTTCCATATATTGATAGGCCTAACATCATTGCATCATTACTTCCGTATCCCTCAATATTATATATTGCGCCTTTTTTATTTTTTATCATCTCTTGCATTACTAAATTAGAAGCAAGCACAGTACCCTTTAAATCAACATTAATGACCGTATTTATTTCATCTTCTGTTAATTCCCAAATAGCTTTTTCAGGTTGATTTACTCCTGCATTATTTATCCATATATCTATTTCATTAAATTTTTCTTTTGCAAAATCTATCAATGCTTTTATATCACTTGTATTTGTAACGTCACATACACATAATTCTGCGTTTCCCGTTTGAATTAAACTATCTAGGTTTTCTTTTGCTTTTTTTAGGTTTTCTAAATTTAAGTCACTTATTATTACATTAAAATTGTTTTGTTTAAATACTTTGGCCATTTCGTAACCTAATCCTCTGGCACTGCCAGTTATTACTACTGTTTTCATATTTTCTCCTTTTATTTAAATTATGGTGCCGGAAACAGGACTTGAACCCGCAACCTACTGATTACGATTCAGTTGCTCTACCAGTTGAGCTATTCCGGCTTGGTGTGGGTAAAGAGACTTGAACTCTTACGATTTTAATCACATGCACCTCAAGCATGCGCGTCTACCATTCCGCCATACCCACATAAAGGTTTATAATTTTAAACCTTTAACAAAATTTTCTTTATATTCTATTACTTGTTCTTGTGACATTAAATTAATTTTCTCTATATAAGTATCTGCGATATATTGGTAAAATGAATCTCTTTTAGCATAACCTTTTTGTAAATATATCATTTCACCTACTTCATAATCTTTATGCTCACATTCAGAATACCTATGTACTTTTGATAATAAATATATTTTCTTCCCTTTAAATGTTATTACTCCATTAATGGATCTATTTTCTAAAATTATATCTGAGTCATCTACCAATGTTAATGATCCGTTAAATTCAAAATCGTTTTCATTTACTTTTTTAAAAGACATTTCTACTATTTCTAATTTACTTATCCCGTTAACGCTGTATGCACTGTTACTTATTTCTTTACTTCCTAATAAAACTGACAGACATTTATCAAATTCTTCATCAGTCATATTTTTTTGTCTAAATCTTGTTTCTAATAATACTTTGTCTTCACTTGTCATTAATCTTTTTGCCTCATTGCTTTAAAAAGTTTTGTCCATAATTTACTTGTAGAATAATTTAATATTCCAACTTTATAAACTCTTATTCCATATTTAAAGAATAATCCTATAACAATTATTAATAATATTATAGATATTATTATTTCTGTTATTCCTATTTGTCCCATTATTAATAGAACTGGTGCGAGTAGTGCTGATATAAAAGGTATTATCGAAAATACAGTGATAAATGTTGCATTTTCAAATCCAGATGCCATAAGTGCTAAATAATATCCAACCATTATAAGTATCATCATTGGTGTTTGTAATTGTTGATAGTCTTCGATACTTGTTGTCATAGATGCCAATATTCCTGCAAGTAATGAATAAGCAATTATGCTTAGTACAAGTAATATAATTATTAGAGGTAGAGCCAAAATTACTTCTTGTAGTAAGCTCGAAGTGCTTATCATCTCCCCAACTTGATTTAAGTTAATTCCAAAACTTTCAATAATTCCTGTTCCATTTATTTTAGAACGTATTATTAAACCTATTGCTCCATAAATTAACATTAGTATGCTTTGTAATAATACAAATGCATTTACTGTTACCATTTTTGATATAAAATGTGTCTTTGGTGATACGCTAGAGATAATTATTTCCATACTTTTTGAAGTTTTTTCTTCATTAATCTCTGCACCTATCATTTGTATTACAAATATAACTATTAAGAAAAATGGAATTATAAAAATTGGGATTAATGTATAACTAAATGTTTTTATGTTTTCTGCTGCTTCATCATATTCAGTATTTAACATTACTTTTGATATTTCTACGCTTTTATATATGTTTGCTAATTCTTCTGCACTAATGTTACTTTGTTGTATTGCTATATTCATTCTTATTGTATTTAAAGTATTTAGTATTCTTTGTTCTAAACCTGAATCTACTTCATCGTAAGCAGTTAATTCTGCTGTTAATATGTTTTCTTCGTCACTTTTTATGGTAAGAATTATGTTTTTGCTTTCATCTTCTTTTATATCGTTTTCTAAGTCTTCTTTACTTTCTTCTAGTTTTTTAAATTCTATATCTGTTTGTGAAATTGTAAAACTTTCTGTTTGTTCAAAAGTAGTTATGAATGTGTCATATAAATTGTTTGTTTCGTCATTTATGTATACTTCTGTTGCAGTATCAAAGTCGCCGCCAAAAAATTTAATTATGGTATCTATATTTATTAGTATAGGTATTGCTAAGATAAGAATTATGTTTACTATTTTAAAAGTTTTTGTGTTAACTTTTCTTTTAATCCCTTCGCCTATTAAAAACATTAATTTATTTTTCATATGATTCACCTACTTTTTCTATAAATATTTCATTTAGTGTAGGTTCTTCTACAATAAATTTTTCTATATTATTTTGTTTTTTTACGTAATCAAATACATTTTTTACGCAATTTTTTTCTTTAATATTTACAATGTATTCAATTCCTGCTTTTTCTACTTTTAATACACCGTCTATTTTTAGTAATTCTTCTTTTTTGACGTCTCCTATAATTTTGATGTTTTTCTTCTTGTATTCGTCTCTTATATTTTTTAATTTTCCTTCTAATACTGTTTCACCTTTTACTAATATTAGTAGTTTTTCACAAAAATACTCTACGTGATCCATTCTATGTGAAGAAAATATTATCATTCTTCCTTCATTTTTGTATTCTAAAATTACTTCTTTAAAAAGTTCTACATTAATTGGATCTAGTCCTGAAAAAGGTTCATCTAATATTAGTAATTTAGGGCTGTGCAATATTGCCATTATAAATTGTACTTTTTGTTGATTACCTTTTGATAATTCTTTTATTTTTCTGTCTTTGTATTCTAGAATATGAAATCTTTCTAGTAATCTATCAAGTTCAGTCTCTACTTGTCTTTTAGTCATGCCTTTTAATTGTCCATAAAAAAGTGCTTGTTCTTTTACTGTTAATTTCGTTAGTAAACTTCTTTCTTCAGTTAAAAAACCTATCTTGTCTGTAACATTATAATCAATTGGTTTTCCATCTAAAGTTATAGTTCCTTCTGTTTTATCAAGTAATCCTGTTATCATTCTGAATGTAGTTGTCTTACCAGCTCCATTAACACCTAACAAACCAAAAATTTCTCCTTCGTTTACTTCGAAACTAAGATTTTTTACAGCTAAAAAGTCTCCATAATATTTTGTGACATTGTCTACTTTTAACATTCTCTCACCTCTTGTTAATCTATATAAATAATACAATATTATGCATTACAGTTCAAGAAGAAAACGTGTCAAGCACGCTTTCTAGTGATTTTTTTAATAATATTATTCACATAGTTTTCTCCAAAAACATCATATAGTAATTTATTTTTATATGAAATTAATAAGTATGTCACTGCCCCCACTACTCCATATGTTCCACAAACAATAATTATGTTTAATGTGCTGTCACTTCTAATTGGCATAATTTGATTTAATAGTAATAAAACTAATATCATTGAAATAATTGAAATAGCTTCTTTTTTTAAAATGTTTACAATCGGTCTATATGTAAATGTTAATTCTTTTTTTAAACTTGAGAGTGCCAAGAAAAATGATAATGAATAACCTGTTAAAGTTGCCGCAATTGCACCATAATAAGCTGGTATTCCTATGTTATGGAATAATATCATTAGTGGTATGTCTAATACTGCATTAGTGACAAATCCAAGTATTGTGTTTAAGTAAACTATTTTGAATTTGTTTAAACTTTGTAAAGTCATGTTGATAGTCATGTGTAAACTAGCTGCAAATGCTGAGTAAACTAAAAATTTTAAAATTGCACCGCCATACTCACTAGCACCATAAAATAGTGTGTAAACGGGTTCTGATAATATTGACAAACCTACTGCCATAGGTAAAGCAGTTACTATAATTATTCCAATTGCTTGAATAAATTTCTTGTTTAATTCTTTTATGTTATTTTTTACATAGTAACTTACCATATGTGGTATTAGGCTTACTCCAAGTCCAATTGACACTGAGTTAATGATCATGCATATTTTTGTTCCCCACGTTGCTATTATACTTGAAATAATTTCGCTTTCTTCGGCTGAATATCCGAGAAAGTATAATCCTCTTATAATTAGTGACATATCAGTAAGACTATATATATCAATTGCAATACTTACTATTATTAGTGGAATTGCATATGTAATTATTTTTTTTACAATTTCTTTATCTTTTACTTTTGGTTCTTCTTTTCCTTTTGTTTTTATAAATAATTTTTCATTTTTCTTTATTTTTATTTTTAAATATATATATGCTGCTAAGCCCCCGAAGAAGGCTCCTGAAATTGCAATAGCGACGCCAGTACTTACACTTCTATGTAATATATTTATGGTAATGTAAGAACCCATTAATATTATTGCAATTCTAACTATTTGCTCGATTATTTGGCTTGTTGAAGATGGGGCAATAAATTTATGCCCTTGCAAATATCCTTTTGTTGCTGATAAGAATGGTATTATTAATAAGCAGAATGATACGCTTCTTATACAGAAACCTATGTCTTGTATGGAATTTCCACCTTCTATGTTTCCAATTATTAATACTGCAAATTCTTCGGCAAATACAAATACTAAGAAAAATGCTATACATGATATGATTGTCATTACATTTCTGCATATTTTGTATGCTCGTTCTTTTGTTTCATACATTTCTAGTGCATTATATTCACTTATTATTTTACTAATTGCAACCGGCAATCCAGCTGTGGATATATTTAAAAATAGGTTATATACATTATAAGCATATGAATATAATGCTCCTCCATCTTCACCTATTATTCTGTAGAAAGGAATTACATATAAAGCTCCTAATATTTTAATTAATATTATCGCAAAGGTTGCAATAAATGTTCCTTCTACAAATGAGTTTTTTTTCATACTGCATAACTCCTTAATCTTCATCGTACACTACCATTGCTGTGAAACAATATATTTGTTCTTCACTAAACATTGCTACTGATACTTGAAACTTTATATCTATTATATCATTATTTAACGTGCTTAAAAAATTATTTAAACTTGCTTCTAAATCTTTTTCATGATTTTCATCTATTATCTTTACTTTATACATAGTGCTCACCAATTATAATTTAGCACTTCGTATTTAATTTTTTTGTCTAAAATTGTTTTATATAATAATCTTTTTTTTCATTGCCCTCTTCATCTATATATTTTATCATTGCTTTGAATCCTATGTCTTTTATTTCATTGTCTATAAATCCAATGAGTTGTATACCTTTTATTTCTTCGTTTTCCTTAGTTAAATCAATTTTTTCTTCAAATATCCCAGATGTTGGAAAAATATCATCAGTTTCTTGATTGTGAATAACTATTACTTCTATATCGTACATATCTACTTGCGCGTTATCTAACGTTAAAACGTACATTGTTTCTTCATCTGTAATTTTTTTTAATTCTATATTTATAGAATAAGTTGTTATGTCACTTGACTCTGTATTTTCTTTTAATTCTTTAATGTAATTGTTATATATTTTATATTCTTCACTTGTTTTATCTGTATTACATCCTGTTATTAATATTATCATTATTAGGATTATTATTTTTTTCATAATATAATTATATAAAAACTAGAAAAAAAAAGAAAGTTTCTATTTTTCTTCTTTCTTGTGACTTTCTTTTTTTAATTTTTTGTTAATTTCTGTTGTATTTCTACATATTACTAAAATTACTAACGAAAATTCAAATGCTAACCTTAATATTAAGTTTCCTATAATTAAGTATGCTAAGAATGCGATAAAACTTGCACTTATTAATGCAAAAGATGATAATGTTATGTATATCGCTAATATTAAATAAACAACTTTTAATAATACTTCTGCAAACATTGATTTGAAACTTAAAAAATCATATAGCCAGCCTACAAATCCTTTATATTTTCCTTCATTAGATTTGTTTAGAAATACTAGATAAACTACAATACCGCCTATTAACGCTGCAACTAAACTAACTAGCATCCATGTTGCTGCCGAACTTGCTGTTGATGAAATATTATAGTCTATTCCATAATTACCATATCCGTACATAAACATCCTCCTTCTATTTATATGATATCATATTATTTTTTATTTTAATATATTCTTTTATTACTTTATAACAAAATTAACAATTTTGTTTGGTATAACAATCTCTTTTACTATTTCTTTGCCTTCAAGATATTTTTTTACATTTTCTTCTTGTAATGCTTTTTCTTTTATCTCATCAGTTGTTTCTTTATCAGTTACTTCAATTGTGGCTCTTACTTTTCCATTTATTTGTACAGCAATTTTTTTTGTATTTTCTATTGTTTTTTCTTCATCATATTTTGGCCACTCTTCATAAGCTATTGTCTCATCATGCCCTAGCATTGACCATAATTCTTCACCTAAATGTGGACATATTGGACTTATTAATTTTACAAAACCAATTGCATACTCTTTTGGTAATTCGTTTTCTTTATAAACCGCATTTATAAATATCATCATTTGTGATATTGCTGTGTTAAAGTTTAGTGTTTCATAATCTTCTGTTACCTTTTTTACTGTTTGATGATATATTTTTTCTAAGTTTTTGTTTTCTTTTTCAGTAATTTTATTATCTTCAAATATTCTATATATTCTATCAATAAACTTCTTCGCTCCATCTATTCCTGTTTGACTCCATGGTTTGTCTGCATCTAATGGTCCCATGAACATTTCATAAAGTCTTAATGCATCTGCTCCATGGCTTTCTACTATATCTGATGGATTTACTACATATTCAGGATATCTTTTACCCATTTTTATGCCATTTTCTCCTAATATCATTCCTTGATGAACCAATTTTTGGAATGGTTCCTTAACTGGAACTAATCCTTTATCGTAAAGATAATTATTCCAAAATCTTGAATATAATAAGTGCCCAGTAGTGTGTTCTGGACCACCTACATATAAATCGACCGGCATCCAATGCTTTAATAACTCGTAGTTAGCAAATTCTTCATTGTTATGTGCATCTATATATCTTAAGAAATACCATGAACTACCGGCAGACCCTGGCATAGTTGAAGTTTCTCTTGTGCCTTTTTTTCCATCTATCACAACATTTTTCCAATCAGTTGCATTTTCAAGTGGAGCTTTGCCATTTCTACTTTTGTAGTCTTCTAACTTAGGTAAAATAAGGGGCAATTCCTCGTCTTTTAGCGTCTGCATAGTTCCGTCTTCCATATGAACAATTGGAATAGGTTCTCCCCAATAACGTTGTCTAGCAAATATCCATTCTCTTAATTTATAATTGACTTTTTTATATCCACATTTATGTTCTTCAAGCCATTGTAACATTTTTTCTATGGCATCTTCTTTATTTAATCCATTTAAAAATTCAGAGTTAATATGTATTCCGTCTTTCACATATGCTTCTAATTCTACATTTCCCCCGTCAAGCACTTCTATGATTGGGATATCAAATTTTTTTGCAAATTCATAATCTCTTTCATCATGCGCGGGAACTGCCATTATTGCTCCAGTTCCATATGTTACTAATACATAATCGCTTATCCATATAGGTATTAAACTGTTATTAACTGGATTTATTGCATAACTTCCAGTGAAAACTCCTGTTTTTTCTTTGTTAAGTTCTGTTCTTTCTAATTCTGATTTGCTCATACAAAGTTTTTTGTATTCTTCTACTTCTTTTTTTTGTTCTTCTGTTGTTATTTTTTCCACAAGTGAATGTTCAGGCGCTAGGACACAATAAGTTGCTCCAAATAAAGTGTCACATCTTGTTGTAAATACGTCAAATGTTTCATCACAGCCTTTTATTTTAAAAGTTACTATTGCACCAGTAGATTTTCCAATCCAATTTTTTTGGGCTTCTTTGGTTGAGTTAGGCCAGTCAATGTTATCTAATCCTTCAATTAATCTTTCTGCATATTTTGGTATATCCATAACCCATTGTTTCATATTTTTTCTAATAACTGGATATCCACCTCGTTCACTTTTTCCGTCAACTACTTCATCATTGGATAAAACTGTTCCAAGTTCTTCACACCAGTTTACTGGCATGTCTATGTATTTTGCTAAATTATCTTCATAAAGTTTTTTGAAAATCCATTGTGTCCATTTGTAGTAATTAGGATCACTCGTTGAAATTTCTTTGCTCCAGTCATATGAGAACCCTAAACTTTTTAATTGTTGCTTAAATGTTTTTATGTTTCTCTCTGTAAATCCGTCTGGATGATTTCCAGTACTTATTGCATATTGTTCAGCGGGTAAACCAAATGCATCCCACCCAATTGGATGAAGCACATTATAGCCTTGCATTCTTTTCATTCTTGAAATTATATCGGTTGCAGTGTACCCTTCTGGATGACCAGCGTGTAGTCCGACTCCTGACGGATAAGGAAACATGTCTAATGCATAAAATTTTGGTTTACTAAAATCATATACATCTGTTTTAAATGTTTCGTTTTCTTCCCAATATTTTTGCCATTTTTTTTCTACTTCTTTAAAATTATACATCTTCTTTACTTCCTTTCTTTTCGTAGTGTCTACCAACTATTTCATATAAGGCATATGTTAAAATTATTAATAATATAAATCCAATTAATAAACTCAATAAGTAGTTTTCTACATAAAATACTGCTGTGAATGCCAGCGCTATTATAGTTGAATTTATTATTGAAATTGTAAATAATAAATTCTTATATTTTATTTTTCTCATATCTAAATTATATCTTTTAATCAATAAATTCACCTCTGTAACATTTTTTTCTTTATTTTTAATTTTCTTTCTACTGAACATTATTGAATAAAATATAAAAACTATTAAAAATGCCAAAATGAATACCATTATATATCTTATTATTGTTTGCATACTTACTCCTTTAAAAATAAAAACTTTATAACTTAAGGACGGAATTATCCGCGGTACCACCTTAATTCATAAAGTTTATGCATCTCTTAAGTTAACGCCTTTTTTTACGATTTTCCTAGAAAGTAAGTTCATATATTTTTATTTGTTAGTTCGCACCTTCCACTAACTCTCTTTAAAATATTGATATATTACTACTCTTTCAAATAGAACTTAAATGTATTATATAATTTTATATTTGCTTTTTCAAGTAAATATTATATTTCTGCAATGTATTCTAATAGTTTGATAAACATTCTTACAAATAATGACTTTAATCCATCTTTTCTTAATTTTCTAATTTCTATACGTTTTTTTCTTATACTCATATCGCTAAATATTATGTCTGCTATTTTTTCTTTAAGTTTTGTTTCTATTTTTAAATCGGATATGATTGAATCTATTTCTTCATTTATTAGTCTTACTGCATCTATTTCTATGTCTTTTCCTGCACAGTTAATTGTAAGTTGTTGAATTGTTGGTACGTCTTTAACTTCTATTATAAAATCAGAATCGTCTATATACTTTTCAAATTCAACTTCATGTCTACCAACATTTACTTTTACATCTTCTGCATATTTGGTATTTCTAAATCTAATTTTATAGTCTCTTTTGTCTGGAATTAATCCACTTTTACCATCTATTGGTCTTATTATTAATGTATAATTGTTCTCTCTATAGTTGTAATCTATATTTGTTATAATGTAATACCCTTCTTGGTATAGATTACTTACTCCATCATCCTCATATAATCTATAAGCATTACTTCTTCCAGGGAAAACTTGTATTTCAAGTTTTCTTGGTGGTCTTGAATCGTTTAAGCGGTCACTATCAAGTATTGCCATTGGTATTATTGAACCACTTTTTGCAAATACTGGATAGTCTTCATCTTTAAAAAATGTTACATATCTCTTTCCACCTGGAAATTTTTTTCCTGTTTTAAAATCATACCACATTCCATTTGGTAAGAATATACGATGTACTACTCTTTTCATTACTGTATCCTTTGGTTCAGTTATTGGGGATACAAATAGTTCTGATCCAAAGAAGTATTCGTTTTTATATATTGGTTCATCATATAATTCTGGATATTTATAATATAGTGGCTGTATTAATGGTGAACCAGTTTTGCTATATTTATATGCTTCTGTATATATGTAAGGTATCAATCTATATCTGACATTCATATAGTCTTTTA
The DNA here is from genome assembly GCA_944350305.1 of uncultured Bacilli bacterium. Lineage (GTDB taxonomy): Bacteria > Bacillota_I > Bacilli_A > RF39 > UBA660 > CALVVN01. The sequence continues at coordinate 11,221 of CALVOO010000014.1, read as the reverse complement.
CTATTTTTTGGGTTTTTACGTCCCATTTCCACGGTTCTCTTTTATAGTATCTACCGTTGTCTGCAGCAAATCTAAATATTGGACTATATGTTCCTAATTGAACGTACCTTGCATATAGTTCTTCATCTTCTGTTCCGTTTTTATATCCTCCTATGTCATGACTCCACCATGAAACACCTATGTTTGATGAACTTGAATTGTAATGAGGTAATAGTTTTAGTGTTTTCCAACTCACTAATGTATCTCCCGAATATAATACTGGATATCTATGTGCAGCTATACCAGGGTTTCTTGATAATATAACTGTTCTTTTTCCACTAACTGCTTTACAATGCATGAATGAGTAATGATTTATCATAAATAAACTTGTCATGTCTTTTGTGTCTTCATCTAGCCATAGTAAATCTACTCCAATATCATTTAACGGTTTTATTAATTTTTCAAAATATAGTTTTACTATTTTGTCGTTATATACATTAATTGGAATTATTTCATTTTTAGTTTGGTTTAATTCTCTAGCAATTTCTAAATAAGTATTTTCTCTAGGATTAATTCCGTCTTTAGTGTTTATATTTATTCCAAAAAATACGTTTTCTCTATGTAGTCTTTCTATTAGATCTTTTGGATTTGGTATTAATTCATTATCAAATGTAAATGCTGTGTTTATTTTATTTCCTTTTTCATCTTTTGTTTTGTGCCAACTTGGTCCAAGTATAACTGATGAAATTGGCATATTGTTTTTATCAAATTTTTGTACTAAATCTAATATGTCTTGTGATTTATATGCTTCGTTTTTATTCCACCAAACGCCTAATGCATACCTAGGTATAAGTGTTGGATACCCTGTTAATTCAAAGTAACTTTGTAATGCTAATCCAAAGTCTTTTCTATATATGAATAAGTATATGTCTAATCCATCTGATGGATTTTTCTTTACTGAGCCGTCACTTACAAATACTGGCCTTGCACTATCATCTATTGATGCAAAACCATCGGTCGAATATAAACCTTTCCATAATTTTAAATTGCCTTTATTTAAATCTAAACTGTATGATGTTCCTTTGAAATTTCTAACTTCTGGATGATTTACATACCAAACTTTATCTGTGTTTATTAAACTAACTCTTAAGTTTGCATCGGGCATTAGTTTTGAAGATGTAAATGGTTTTTCTTTGGCATATTCAAGAACAAAGTAATTATTTGATATGTTTAAAAATTTTTCATCTTGTTTAACTGTGAATTTTGGAATTTTTTCAAATTTTCTATTTATTGCTAATAATGTTGGATAATCATTAAATTTTCCTTCTTCATTGTATTCAAAACGTATTAGGACATCTGAAAGAATAGTAATTCTATATTTATTACCTTTAAATACGCATTCTGGATTAGCAATACATTTTGATATATCAACTTTAAATTGGTTATTTTTTTCTTCCATTTATGTCCCCTTCTATTCTTTATACATTTTATCATATTAAATGGAAATTAACAATTAGTTTTGTATCCACTTTTTCCTTGTTTGAATCCGATAATTGTGTTGATAAGTAAACTAAATGTTCCAATGTAAAGTAGTGTTTTTAGATTTATTCCTATTAATAAGTAAATAATTAGTATTATAATTCTAAATAAACTATATAGTTGTTCTATAAATAAAATATAAGATATGTTATCGTAATTTGCTTTATAACTGTATGTGTTTCTTAGTATAATCGTATCTAATGCTGTTTTACTTATTCCTTCTATAAATATTATTATTAGCATTAATGTGCTTGATTTTATATTAAGTTTTATTAATAATGTTATTAACATTATCATGAGCATTGGTTTTAAATAATCTTTTTTATTTTTATCCATTTTTTTTGCTAAATAAAGGATATAGAGTATGCTTGAAAGTCCTATAATTATATTGGTAATTGCTATATATTTTAGTTCGTTTTTGATGTTTATATATATGTATAGCGGGAATAGTAATATGGTCAAAAATTTTAGTTGATCGAATAATAAAAATAGATAATTTTGTTTTGGAAATGTAGCAATTATTTCTTTTAAGTTTATTTTGTTTTTTCTTTCGCTAATTTTAATTTTAAAAAGTGGAAATATACTTATTATTGATAAAATGAGTATTGTTATTGATAAAACAATGTAACCATATTTTTCTAATATAAATGCACCTATATAACTTGCTGGTAATGAGCCAATTATTCCAAATATCATGTAAGTACTGACGTTATCAGTTGTCTTTTTTTCTTTAATAATTGATATGCCATATATGTGTCTGCCTATCCAATATGTTGATAAATATAGTCCGTTTAATATACTCAATATTATGAGTTTTATCGTGTTATGTGTTAGATAGTTTATATAAAAGTAAGTTAAACTAAAAATTATTGAACTTATGATCATTAATTTTTTGAATGTGATTTTTTGCCCTATTTTTGTTATTGGTATGTTGGTTAAAAATATTGTGATGAATTGTATTAGATAAAAATATAATATTTCATTTAGTTTAAAACCTATATTAAAAAGAAGTAGTGGTATAAATACTTCTATCATTAATTTGGTAAATGTTGTCATCGTTATAAAAACATTGTATTTTTTTAAATTTGTCATATTTTTAGTATGTAGAGTTTTCAATTGTATATTCAAAGTCAAGTTGATTTTTAAGGTTTAAAATTTCTTTTTCTATAGCAAGTATTTTTATTTCTTTTATTCCAATTCCTTTTTCTTTTATGTAAATTGCTTCTTCTGTTAATCCTTTTTTAGTTAAAATGTTTATATACTCATTTATAAAATTTTTGTATATGTTTTCTATATTATTTCCTTTTGCTATAAATTCTTTTTCGATACTTTTATAATTTATTGGTTTTATACTTAATATTGTGATTTCTTCTTTGTTAAAATATTGTGTGATATTATTACTATTAAAACTTTTAAATGTTAAAATATATACGTTTTGGTTATATAAATTTGTTTGTTCAAAACTTACTGTCATTACGCTTTCTGTTTCTTTGTAATTTATACATAATAATGATAAACAAAAATAAGCTATCAAAAATACTACTTTCTTCACTTTACCACCTAAAATTAGTTTAAACATTTTTCATTTATTATTTATGGAAATTGTTGGAAATTTTTTAATATCAATTTTTTAATTATTAATGTTATAATTTTACATAAGGAGTTGTATTATATGTTTTCAAATATAAATAAATTAAATGATCTTGAAAAAATAGCAAAAATATGGCAAATTGAACTAAATATTGAATATATGAAACCAAAAAAAAATGTAAGAATTTCATTTAAGGATGTAGGACCCTTCTGTGAATATATAGCTTTAGATTATGTAAAAGGATACTCTGGTGGCGGATCAGGTGGAATGGGATTTGATCTTTATAACAAACTAGAAAAAAAGGCTATAGAAGTAAAATCATGTTGCACAATACAAAATGCAAAGTGTCTAAATTGTGGAACTAAATACAATCATTTATTCTTAGACTACTGTCCCGACTGTGGTAGTGACAAACGTAAAGAAAGCCAAGATAGCAGATTTGGAATTAAAGCTATAGAGACTTTAAATCAATATAACGAAAAAATATTTGGAGGATTTATTTTAAGTTATGTTTCAAAAAAAGAACATAATAGGAACAAAAAAACTTTAACTATTTCTATAGAATGGTTCAAAATAGATTTTGACGATGATGAAGAATTAAAAAAAATCAGATTAGATTACTTTGAAAACCAAAAAAAATTTGGTAAAAAAGATACCAATAATTTATTACCATATAGCTTCGACTTTTTTAAACTTTCACCATTAAAAATAAATGAAACAATTATAAAAATAAATTATGGCGATTTAAATACAACACCAAAAATTTTTACAAATAACATTTGTTACTATCCCAAAGTGGACGCAAACAAATTACACCTCAAAAATGATGAAAAAAATATATTTAAAAACTTAACTACATATGATGCTAAAACTAATACTGCTGAATCACAAGATTTTACATTAAACATTCCATACAGAATTAAAAATTTAGGTAAAGAACGAGGGAATACTAGAGCAAATATATATAAAAATTTAAAATGAGAAGGAAACATCACTTCTCATTTTTATACCATTCCAATGCTTTAAAATAAAAATCTTCATCTAATTCAATACCGATAAATCTTCTATGATTTTTAATTGCTGCTATACCAGTGGACGCACTCCCGCAAGTAAAATCTAATATAATATCGTTCCTATTTGAAAATATTTTTATTAATGATTCTAACAAAAGGACTGGCTTTTGAGTAGGATGGATATTATTTAAATCTTTTTTATATTCAAAAACATTTTTTACTATTTTTTCACCAGTTGGAATATTAAAAATTGGCTTATTTTCCATATCCCATTTAAACTTTAAATCTTTATAATTTATAAAACCAGGCATTTTATCTATATTATATTTATCTATTAATGCATTATAATTTGTTTCTGTTGGTAAATAAAAAGTTCTATTAGAATATCTAAAACAATGATCTAAACCCTGGCCCAATTTATCCATAATAACTTTTTTATTTTCACCTATAAACTTTAATACCTTTTTAAAATACTTTCTTATTTCAATAGAATTAGATTCATCTAACGATTTTCTAATTAACAACATTTCTTCATAATAATTTAAAGGGGTAGTTTTTGCTGAAAAACCATTAGCATGATTATTTTTAACCCATATCATTTTATTAGACAAAGAATATTTTTGAAAAATTGCTAACTCATAATTCAACTTAAAAGTCATCGGTTCTTGAGAAAACAAAATTAAATTTGAATTAGACTTGGAAATATCAAAACATAAATTAATCATTTCACTAATATCTATCGGAGAATCCCACATAGGAATATTTCCCTTTTTCTTCCAACCCTCTATAGATAATCCATTAACAGTTCCATATGGGATATCTGTAATTATATGATCAACAATTACATTTTTATTGACTAAATACCTCATAGTTTCAATACATTCTCCATTAATCAAAATAAATTGATCGTCATAATAATAATTTTTTATCACACCATCCGCTTTCATTTTTTTTAACATATACCTTGTTATATTCTTTCTAGTTTTCAGAAAATTTGTTTTAGATTTTACCTCTTTATTATGTTGTTTAATTTCATCACTTAGCATTTTATACACCTTCCCAAAATCAAATGCATTCATTATATAATAATTTATAAAATTGATATTAATAAAAAACCAAAAATTTAAAATAATTTTAAAAATATTATAGCACATTAAGTAATTTTTATTTTACCAATTTTGCATGCAATACTAATCTTCCATTATCATTTCCTGAACAAGTAGATAAAGTTAATATAAAATCATCAGAATTAACTTTGACGCCAAAATTATAAACACTCCTACTAGTAATTAAATCGATAAAATCAGAAAAGTCATCATCATCAAAAAAATCAACTTTCAAATAATCAGTTGTATAAGGAACTCTATATATACTAAATATTTCCCAAACCATATCTTTTTCTATAGTGTTAAATGTAACATATAAATTTTTTTCATTTTTATACCAATTGCTTTTAATTGTTTCCCTTAAATCACCAAACATGTAGCCGTTTAGCAAAGCATGGCCATATATAATTGTATTTTTATCTAGATCATTCGCATTATTTCTATAATCCATAAAAATCCAACCGTTAGCAGTTCTGTTTAAATAAAAATCTCGATTTAAATAATAATCATTATCTTTCGATTGAGTTACAGGATAATTTATTTTAGTATTATTAACCTTTATCCATCCGACCGTATCCTCATTAATACTTAATAAAGTCTGCAAATTAGTTGATATATTATTGTACGGATTTTCAGACTCATTTTCATCAGGTAAAATTGGTTCTTCTTCTGCATCATCTATTATAATCTCAGTTGTTGTCTCATTAGTTGACAGACTATTCATAATTGAATTAGAATTAAACCAAGTTACGTAATCATTATAAGAATTAGAAATTAATAAAACAAAGGCTAAATAAATAATTATTGCGGAACATATTTTTAAATTTCCATAAGTTAATTGCTTTAGTAAATTTTTTTGAAAAAAGTCATCAGAGAAAATTATCTTAATATCACCGCCACATTTTTTATACTTCTTTTGATATTTTTTCAACTTTTTAAAATCTTTATTTATTAAAAATTTATTCTCATCATTTTGATGAATTAAAACAATAAAAAGATTGTGTAATATAATTGAAAAAAGCTTTTCCATTAATTCACTTGAATATTCGTAAATATGAATGATTTTCAAACATCTATTTACTTTCAAAAATATTATAAAATCATCAAAAGTATTGCAATTTAGAATGACATTTTTTTTGTAATATATATCTTTCATGCTTTTAAAATCATTATCTATAACAAATTTTTTTGAAAAAGACTCATTAAATAAAAAATAAACACTAATTTTTCTTAATGCAAAAAAATGCACATAATTTTCAGGCATAAAGTAGCAAGTAATGGAATTTAAATTACTAAACTGTGTCAATTTTTTATAAGTTTCATTACTTAAAGAGATTTCGCCTTTTATAATGATATCAACCTGAAATTCACAATTTTGAATTAAATAAAAAAACTCGTCAAAAATTACTTCACTAGCAAATATAGCATTTACATTTAAAAAACCACTAAGATGCTTATTTAATATATTTTTTATTATATTTACATTTTTTTTGACGTATGAAAAAGAATATAATAATTCATTATTATAATTAGTATTAGAATTAATAAAATTACTTAAAATTTTATTATCTTTAAAAGAAAACATAACTTGATTATCGCAAAAACTTATTCTAAGTAATCCCATACAATCACCCTGTTATTATCATAATAGCATATTTTTTTAAATTATTGAATAAATAATTGGTGTAAAATTCACAAAAACTTATGTAAAAAAACAAAAATGTGGTATAATAAAATTAATATAAAGGAGGAATAAAAATGAAAGCAATCAAAAAAATAGCGATCATGGTATGCGTATTAATTATAGGAGTATACAACTTACCAATAATCAATGCGGCTAACAACAGAATTGAAATAGTACAAAAAGCAAAGCAATATCTATTTAAAAATACTGAGGGAGAGGTTGTCGGAACATTAAGACAGGAAATAACACAGCAAGATTTAGTAAACGGAGAAATAACTATTGAATTAACACTAAATAATGCTAAAAACACCGAAATAATATATATATTTAACAATACAAATGATCAAACAACTATAGACAATTTTAAACAATTAACTGAGGATATATTTACCGGATTTGGAACAGAATATGTTAAAATAGGTTCTACTTTAGTATCTAGTGAACTAATAAATAAACCTTTTAAACAAACTATTTCTGAAGTTGCATCTGCATTAGATGAATTGTCACAAGAATCAGTTAATACAGGCGCTAATTTAAATCAAGCAATTGAAAATGCACTTGCTACTTTTAGTTCTGAAAGTGATAACAAAATTATTGTTTTGGTAGACGGAACAGCTACCCCAACTGACCTACTTACTCAAATAACAGCTGACTTTAGCGATACAACATTAATAATATATACATCAAATACTGAAACTATTGATGAAGCAATAAGTGTATCAAATATAGATGATACTTACACTAATATAAATAACACACTTATTCCTGCTAAAAACGGTACTAGCATTGTTATGCCTTTAGCATCATACATTGTTGAAAATTTTGAAGTAAGCTTAGTTGGTAATCCAGATAACGCAACCTTAAATGAAACTACCAAAGCTATTCAATGGAATGTTGGTGATGTTTCAACAAATCAAATTGAAAAAATTAGTTACAAATTAAATTTAAAATCTGTAATAGACGATAGTATTATTGGACTAGATTTACTCGTAAATGAAGCACCTACAATTATATTTAATGGTAATACAGTACAAAATACTGATGCTAACCAATGCAGCCCAATAATTAAAATATTAAATGAAGCTATAGAAAATCCTAAAACTGGAATTGTAAATTACATAATATTAGGATCAACTTTATTAGCACTTGGTGCAATCACATTCGTTATATCAAAAAATAAAAAAATAGAATCATTATAAATTTATTTCAATTTAAACTATCCTAAATGGATAGTTTTTTTTCTAATTATAATACTAATTTGTTATTTAATTATTTATAAAAAAACACACAATTTTCAGTGTGCAATTTTAACAATACATTTTTAGTTTTCATTCCAATAACTATCAATTAAAATATATAAATCGTTAGCTGTTAAGTTTGTCTCATTAGAATCAATAATTTTTTCAGCCTTCCCATTTTTAATATATATGAACATTGGCAATTTGTTTATATCCCCTTCTAGATTAGAAAAATAATTTTTTAAAATACTTATTGTATTAGAGTCCAAGTTATCTTCAACATTCATATAGTAAAAATTGTCATTTAACTCATTTTTATTAACTATCTTTAAAATAGCATCATTCATCTCATAATCATTAATATTAGCGACATATAAAATAGCAATATTTGTTTCAGACATTGTAGCTTCCAAATCATTTAAAGTAATTTTTTGAACTACATTATCCAATGGATCTAATGCTTGATTATTTTTATAAGTTTTTATCCAAGCATTAACATAAACTGTAATTACTACTGTAATAATAAATATGGCAAATAAAATAATATAATTTTTAAACGGTATTTTTCTCCTAATTTCTTTTTCCATTTAATACCTCCACATAATAAGATATTATCATAATTTTTGTTTTTTTGCTAGTTTTTGTTTATAAATATTCAAGTTTCTTTCAAAAATTTTTTTACCTCTCCATGAAAATGCATATTTTCCATATTTTCTTTTAAACTCTTTATTACTCAAACTAGAGTACTTATAAATATCTATTAAAGGTTCTATTGAAGTATTAGAATGACTGACAAAGTTATTATGGGGACATATAATCATACATTTATCACAACCAATAATACATTGTCCAATTAAATCTTTTTCGCATTCATCCAATATCTTCTTTTGTGTTATATAACTAACACATTGATTCCCATTAAAATCACCACTTTTTTTAATAGCACCATTAGGACATGATTCCAAACATTTACCACACATAGCACATTTTTTATTTAATGGATTGCCATAATTAAAAATAGCATTTGTCAGAATAACGCCAATAAAAAAATAGCTACCATAATCTTCATTAATTAATAGATGATTTAAACCATAAAAACCGAGGCCAGCTTTGTATGCTAAATATCTCTCATCTAACTCATTATTATCAACATATATTTTTGCAGTATAACCCATTGATTCTAAATAATCAGAAATTACCATTAATTTATTTTTTAAAACTACATGATAATCGAAATTTGACAGACTGGACGAAACATAAATAATATTTTCATTTAATTTTGATTCGAATTTTTTATAAGGTAATAAAACAACTATCGCAGATTTATAAATATTTTCATTTTTAAATGTCTTTTTATCAACGTTGCCCACTTGAAATAAAGTTTTAAATTTTTTTTTCTCTTGTTCAAAATATCTTGCTTCAAGTTCTTTAAAATATTTTATCTGTGCAAAGCCGAATTTATCAAAACCGACTAGTTTTAGCATTTTAATTACTTTTTTTTCAACATTCATAATTATAATTTTAACATATTTTAATTACTTTTTCTATTTAAAATCACAGTGATAATAAGCCAAAATATTCTTGTATTAAAATATAAAACATATATAAAAGACATATTAATTTATATGTATAAATAATAAATTAAAAATAATTTCGCTTTTTCCTTTTTTAGTTTTACAAGTAAAGTCCTTAATAAGTTCTATTATTTTGAGGTTATGTTTAAGTTCTTTTATAATTTTGAATTCAAACATAAAAAATGCTATCTTTTCTGGTATAAGAGAACATTAAAGTTTAATATTTATATAAAATAAAAACTTACGAACCATTATAGTCCGTAAGTTGTATTCAAATGGAGCGAGTGGTTAAGTTATTTACAACTTTTTCTCACTTTTAGGGAATTAATGATTTAATATCAATTCCTATATTAATTTTACTATATATTTTTTTAGTTCGTAATATTTTGATAATTATTTTGTATTTTTTTTAAGTCTATCTTTTTTACCGATTAAGCTTCCGTCAGTTTTGTATATTCCAATACTTTTAGCACTGGGCATATCATCTAAATATCTATTTAATATATCATCTATCGATGTAAATTTTGGAATATCTGAATCATCCATAATGGGTGAACATTCTACAAATCCAGTCATAAATCCTTCTATGGTTTTACAATATTCTCCAATAGAATAATTGTTATCATAAAAATAAACAACTCTGTATCCGTCTGGATATTCTTCCCCATATTTATTAAATTTTAAATCTTTTATCGTAATTTCCATATAATAAATCAACTCCTTTATTTGATAATATTATAACACAAATAGTTATTTCTTAAAATTAGTTCTATTGTTAAAATTATTATTGAGTGATAAAATTAGTTTTTTAATATTATTAGAATATTCATCTAATGATATAGGAAAACCATAATTAAAACGTTCGTCTATACTATAATTAGTATATACTGTATTTAAATCATGTAGTCGGTACCAATCAAATGATTGCAAAATTGATTCTTTACCAGCTTGTTTAAAAAAGGTTATAATTGGAGAACTAATTTTACCTTGATTATAATGATAACCTCTTAATAATCTTTGTAATTTTTCTGTTTCTAAAATTGTTGGTAAATTGTATAACTTATTTTCTATAAAAGATATTAAAGAAATTATTTCTTTATATGATTTTATTTCCGCCATTCTTTCTTGTGGGCTATATTCGTATAAAGTTTCAGAATAATAATCATTAACAGTATAAGACATTCTTAAAATAAAAACTTCTAAAGTGTTATCAGTATATGATATTTTGGTTTGGTTAGCGTGTTCTATTTCATGTAATAGAATTTGTAACATCGATAAATTTTTATATAACATTTTTTCAAAATTATTCGTATTTAATATATTTTTATACTGATTTAATAAATGTTTTTAAATCTCTCATTTCTAACTTATTTTTTAAATTACCAATATATATTTCATTGGAATAATTAAACATTAGAAATGTTATACATTTGATGATTATTCTATGTGGCTCTAAATATTGTAAATGAGTTTTATCTATTTTTCTTATACTTCCAT
>CALVOO010000013.1 GCA_944350305.1 uncultured Bacilli bacterium | reverse complement strand
GGTGTTCTGGCTGATCAAATATTAAAATTAAGGAGGAATCATGGATAAAACATCATTTGATAGTAAAATGAGTATGTTGGTTACAGAAAAAAGACTTTTAGAAACGAGTTATAAAAGAACTGAAGATGAAGAAGCACAATTAGAAATAAAAAGAAGAATCATACATATAAGAAGTGAAATGCAAAAATTAAAAAAAGAATATAATGAAAATCCAAATACCAAAGAAGAAATTGAGGTTTTAGAATGAATTATCGTGATGAGTTGTTTGAATTAGAACTTAGAAAAGAAATTTTAAAAATAGAATTTTGTAAAACTGAAGATGAAAAACGAAAAAATGAGATAAAAGCATTAATTGAAGAAATAAATTGTTTAAAAATTATAATTGAAAAACAATTAGCAAGTGATTATAAAAAAGCTGGAATTTATTTTGGTTTATAAACTTTATTAAATTAACAATTGAGTTTTATAATATGCATTATAAATTGTTTATATAGAGGTAATTTTTTAAATTATTGAATTTTTTAAATTTTTTATAGCTTTTTGATTAATAATAGACAAAAACTAATCAAAAAAATGCTTGACTGAATATAATTAATGTAGTATGATTATTTTGCTTTGAGTTTTCGTAAGAAAACTTAGTAAAAATACAAAATATGATACACCAGGATGTGTGTATAAGAAGGGAGAAAAATATGCCTACAATAAACCAATTAGTAAGAAAGAAAAGAGGACAAAAAGTAAAGAAAAGTAAAAGTCCAGTATTAGGAATGGGATTTAACACAAAAGATAGAAAAAGAACAAACTATGCTTCACCACAAAAACGTGGAGTATGTACACGTGTTGGAACAAAAACACCTAAGAAACCAAACTCAGCACTTAGAAAATATGCACGTGTTAAATTAAGTAATAACTACGAAGTAACATGCTACATTCCAGGAGAAGGACACAATTTACAAGAGCACAGTGTAGTACTAATTAGAGGTGGTCGTGTAAAAGACCTAATCGGAGTACGTTATCACATTGTACGTGGAACATTAGATACAGCTGGTATTGATGCAAGAAGACAAGGTAGAAGTAAATACGGAACTAAAAAACCCAAAAGTAATTAATAGAAAGGAGAATTACAATGCGTAAAAAAAGAGCAGAAATAAGAGAAGTATTACCAGATCCAATTTATAATTCAAAAGTAGTTACAAAACTAATAAATAGAATTATGATAGGTGGTAAAAAAGGAACAGCGCAAACAATATTATATGATGCATTTAATATTGTAAAAGAAAAGACTGGTAAAGATCCAATGGAAGTATTTGAACTTGCATTTGAAAACATAAAGCCATCACTAGAAATAAAAAGCAGACGTATAGGTGGAGGTAACTATCAAGTACCAGTTGAAGTAAGAAAAGAAAGACAACAAGCATTAACACTACGTTGGTTAGTACAATATGCTAAAAATAGAAATGGCAAAGGAATGGCAGAAAACCTTGCTGATGAAATAATTGATGCTTCAAACGGAGTTGGTGGTGCAGTTAAAAAACGTGAAGATACACACAAAATGGCAGAAGCTAACAAAGCATATGCACATTATAGATGGTAAGAAGGGAGAAAATATATGGCGCGTGACGTATCGTTAGATAAACTTCGTAATATAGGAATAATGGCACATATAGATGCCGGAAAAACTACATTTACTGAACGTGTTCTTTTCCATACAGGAATTACACATAAAATTGGAGAAACTCACGATGGTGAATCTCAAATGGACTGGATGGAACAAGAAAAAGAAAGAGGTATAACTATTACAAGTGCAGCTACTACAGCACATTGGAAAGGTTATAGATTAAATATAATAGATACACCAGGGCACGTAGACTTCACAATAGAAGTAGCGCGTTCATTAAGAGTATTAGACGGAGCGATAGCTTTAATAGATGCTCAAGCTGGTGTTGAAACACAAACTGAACAAGTTTGGAGACAAGCAAACGAATGGAAAGTTCCAAGAATGATATTTGCAAATAAAATGGACAAAATGGGAGCAGATTTTAAATATAGTCTAAATAGTATTAAAGAAAGATTAAGTGAAAAATCAGCACCTATAGAATGGCCAATTGGAGCAGAAGACAATTTCAATGGAATAATTGATTTAGTATCATTAAAAGCTTATAAATACAATGGTGAACAACAAGAAGAGCCAGAAGAAATTGAAATACCAGAAGAATTAAAAGACGAAGTGATGGAAAAAAGAAATGAACTTATAGAAGCAGTTGCTGACTTTGATGATGAATTAATGGAAAATTACTTAGAAGGAAAAGACATTTCTATTGAACAATTAAAAAAAGCAATTAGAAAAGGTGTGTTAAGCGTAGAATTCTTCCCAGTAATGTGCGGAACAGCATTAGGAAACATCGGAGTAAAACTAGCGCTTGATGCAGTACTTGATTATTTACCAGCACCTACTGATATTGAAGCAATCAAAGGTGAAGATATGAAAGGTAATCCAATCGAAAGAAAAGCAAGTGACTCTGAACCATTCAGTGCTTTGGCATTTAAAGTAATGAACGACCCATTTGTAGGAAACCTAACTTTCTTTAGAGTATACTCTGGAACATTAAAAAGTGGAAGTTACGTAATGAACTCTACAAAAGGAGAAAAAGAAAGAATTGGGCGTATTTTACAAATGCACGCTAATCAAAGAAAAGAAATTAGCGAAGTATATGCAGGAGAGATTGCTGCGGCAGTTGGATTAAAAGACACAACAACAGGAGACACATTGTGTGCAGAAAATAATCAAGTAATTCTAGAAAAAATGGAATTTCCTGAACCTGTTATCCAGTTAGCAATCGAACCAAAAAGTAAAAATGACCAAGAAAAAATGGGAATTGCATTACAAAAATTAGCAAAAGAAGATCCATCTTTCAGAGCAAGTACAGACCATGAAACTGGTCAAACACTAATAGCTGGAATGGGAGAACTACATCTAGAAGTATTAGTTGATAGAATGAGAAGAGAATTTGATGTAGAAGCAAATATAGGTAAACCACAAGTTGCTTATAGAGAAACACTAACTCAAGCAGGAGAATGTGAAGGAAAATACATCAAACAATCAGGTGGACGTGGACAATACGGACACGTTTGGGTTAAATTTGAACCAAATAAAGACAAAGGTTATGAATTTGTTGACGAAGTAGTAGGTGGAGTTGTACCTAGAGAATACATAGGAGTAGTAGATAAAGGATTACAAGAAGCACTACAAGGAGGCTTATTAGCAGGGTATCCAATGATAGATGTTAAATGTACATTATTTGATGGATCATACCACGACGTTGACTCATCAGAAATGGCGTTTAAAATAGCTGCTAGCATGGCACTTAAAGAAGCAAAAAACAAATGTAAACCAGTATTACTAGAACCAATAATGAATGTAAGCGTAGTTGTACCAGAAGAATTTATGGGAACAGTAATGGGAGACCTTACAAGTAGAAGAGGTAGACCACTTGGAAACGAAAGCAGAGGCCGTGATTTGGAAATAAGAGCAATGGTTCCACTTTCAGAAATGTTTGGATACGCAACAAGTTTAAGAAGTAACACACAAGGTAGAGGTACTCACCAAATGATATTTGATCATTACGAAGAAGTACCAAAAAATATTGCTGAAGAAATTATAAAAAGAAATAGTGTTCAGTAATTAAAAAAAATCATATTAATACTTGCAAAAATTAGAAGTATTAGATAAAATTATATATGTAATTAAAAAAAGGAGGAAATAAAAAATGGCAAGAGAAAAATTTGATCGTTCAAAACCACATGTTAATATTGGTACTATCGGACACGTTGACCATGGTAAAACAACATTAACAGCGGCAATTACAAAATATTTTGGTGATTTTGTAGATTATGCTGATATCGATAAAGCACCAGAAGAAAGGGAAAGAGGTATAACTATTAATACTGCTCACGTTGAGTATGAGACTGAAAATAGACACTATGCTCACGTTGACTGTCCAGGACACGCAGACTATGTAAAAAACATGATTACAGGTGCTGCACAAATGGACGGAGCAATTCTAGTTGTTAGTGCAACAGATGGGCCTATGCCTCAAACAAGAGAGCACATCTTATTGTCACGTCAAGTTGGTGTACCAAGAATGGTAGTATTCATCAATAAATGTGATATGGTAGATGATCCGGAATTACTAGACTTAGTAGAAATGGAAGTAAGAGAATTACTTACTGAATATGAATTTGATGGAGACAACACTCCAATCATAAGAGGTAGCGCATTAAAAGCACTTGAAGGAGATGCTGATGCTGAAAAATCTATAAGAGATTTAATGGCCGCAGTAGATAGTTGGATTGAAACTCCAGAAAGAGATACTGAAAAACCATTCTTAATGAGTATAGAAGACGTTTTCACTATTACAGGACGTGGAACAGTTGTTACTGGTCGTGTTGAAAGAGGAAGACTAAATCTAAACGAAGAAGTTGAAATCGTTGGAATTAAACCAACACAAAAATCAGTTGTAACAGGAATAGAAATGTTCAGAAAACAACTTGAATATGCAGAAGCAGGAGACAATGCTGGTGTATTACTTCGTGGAATTAACCGTGAAGATGTTGAAAGAGGGCAAGTTCTTGCAAAACCAGGAACAGTTACTCCACACAAAAAATTCAAAGCAAGTGTATATGTATTATCTAAAGAAGAAGGTGGAAGACATACTCCGTTCTTCAGTAACTATAGACCACAATTCTACTTCAGAACTACAGATGTTACTGGTGTAATTGAATTACCACAAGGAACAGAAATGGTAATGCCTGGTGACAATGTAGACATGACAGTTGAATTAATCACACCAATCGCTCTAGAAAACGGAACAAAATTCTCTATCAGAGAAGGTGGACGTACAGTTGGTGCTGGTGTAGTTTCAGAAATAATTGAGTAAAAGCTGTGTATAAAAAGCATTCATTAAAATTGAATGTTTTTTTGTTGTAAAATTTATTGAAAGTTTTATATGTTAAATAATGTAAACTGTTTTGACAAATTATATAATTAATGTTAAGATATTACTAATTTTGGGGAGGAGTGGTAATATGTCGTTAAAACCGTCAGAAGAAAAAGTATGGGAAAAATATTACTCTAAAGAACAACTAAACATTAAAATACCGAATCAAAGTATTTTGAGCTCTATAATTGAGTTAAATAAACATAGATTAAACTTAGTTGCTCGTAATTATTATGGTAGGAAAATTACTTATAATGAGTATTTTAACAATGTATATGAATGCGTATATGCATTAATGGCTCAAGGAATAGGCAAAGGTGACGTTGTTACATTTTTAACACCTACTTTGCTGGAAAGTGAATATTTATTTTATGCGATTACTGAATTAGGCGCAGTTGCTAATTTAGTTGATCCAAGGGTTGATCTAAATAGTATTAAAAAATATATAAATAGCACAAATACTAAATTAATTGCTGCTATAGATGTTGCGTATCCTAAATTAAAACCATTATTAGAAGAATTAGATATACCTGTTTTAAGGTTATCTGCTAATGATTCATTGCCTTTTGGTCTTAATATTGCAAAAGAAGCTAAAGATATAATAGAATTGCTTAAGGATCCAAAACCAGTGATGCCTAAAAACGGAAAATTCATAAGTTATAAAACTTTTATTAATGAAGGAAGAAAACAAAATATAAAAGAAATTGGTAGTAATTATGATCCTGATAGAATTGCTGTTTTGGAATACACAGGTGGTACAACTGGTGTACAAAAAGCCGCTATTATACCTGCTGGAGCTATAAATGCTCAAATATATTTACAAGGCAATTGTTTAGAAAGACTTAGAGTAGGTGATACTTTTTTAAATATAATGCCAATGTTTTTAAGTTATGGTTTAGTTTGTGGAACTATAACTTCTATGTCTAGAGGTATGGAGGTTATACTAGTTCCGGGATTTAAGGAAGATATGTTAGATGATTTATTGTTAAAATATAGACCTAATCATATGTGTGGAGTTCCTAAGTTTTATGAAAATTTGCCAGAAAGTGAAATATTAAGGGATGCAGATTTATCGCATCTTCATAGCGCTATAGCTGGTGGCGCACCTATGACGTTAAGTAGCGAAAGAAGAGTAAATGAATTTTTTAAAAATCATGCTTCTAGTGCTAAAATCCAACTCGGTTATGGAATGACTGAATTGTCTAGTGCCTTTGCTTATAATTGGTTTGATAGATGCCACGAAGAAGGACATGTAGGAATACCTTTGCCTCAGTGTAATATGAAAGTAGTTGATGAAAATGGTGAGGAATTACCTTATAATAGGCAGGGAATTTTATACTGTTCAGGGCCAACAATAATGAGTGGGTATTTAAATGAAGAGATAGATGCGTTGAAAATGGATGAAAAAAGTGTTAAATGGGTAAATACTGGAGACTATGCAATTATAAACGAAGATGGTTTGCTAAAAATAGTGGGAAGAAAGAAAAGAAGTATAATAAGGCCAGATGGACATAATGTTTTTCCTAGTAATATAGAAGAAGTTATTGCTAGTCATGACTCTGTTAGTGAAGTAATGGTAATAGGTTTGCAGATGGAGAATTATGAAAATGGTGAGATACCAACGGCTTTTGTTAAATTGAACAAAGAAAATAATAAAAGTTTATCGCTTATTGAAGAAGAATTAAGAAAAATAAGCTTAGAAAATTTACCTGAAAGAGATGTAGCTTTACAATATTATTTTGTAAAAGAGTTGCCTTATACTAAAGGTGTTAAACCAGATTTTGTTGCATTAAAAAGAATGTATGAAAATGGTACTTTAGAATATGATTTGTCTACTGATGAAATCACTTTGAAACTTAAACCTAGAAAAAGATTTATATGATAAGTCTTTTTTTTAATAAAAAATTATAATTATTATGTTTTTATTTATGTTTATAATTGTTTTAATAGCTAACATTATACAAATATTTGCAATTTTTAATATTTATGGTATACTTTAATTATAATAAGAGGTGAGGTATATGGCAAACAATTACTTTACATTGTGTAGTTTGTTTTATATTGTCACTATTTGTATCGCTTTTTTTATAAAAGAACGTATTAATTCAGTAGAAACAAAAATATATAAATATATAATATTGACTAATTTGTTTACAGTTATAATGGCAATAATTTGTTTTATTACAATAAAACATTATGATCTAATACCTTTTATAAACGAAATATGTTCTAAAACCTTGATAGTGTTAATGTTTACTTTTCATATATTTTTAACTGCATATATATATTACATTTCAACTAAAAATATAAATAAAAATAAAAACAGTTATGTTTTGGAAATTCAATTTACATTGCTTGTTTATATGATATGTATTTTTTTAATATATTTGTTACCATTATATTATCATAATGAAAATAATGTCATATATTCATATGGGCCAAGTGCTAATGTAACTTATATTTCAACTGTTGTAATTTTTATTTTTTGGATTTATTGCTTAGTTAGAGATAGAAAGAATTTTAAAAATAAAAAATATTGGCCATTTTTTGTATTTATGATATTGAGTTTGATTTGTGTTATTATACAAAAAATGTATCCGGGTATTTTGGTTTTAACTGCACTTGAGACTTTTATATGTGTAATAATGTATTTCACTATTGAAAATCCGGATTTGAAACTAATTAAAGAGTTAAATATGGCTAAAGATAGAGCCGAGAAAGCTAATAGCGCTAAAACGGATTTTTTATCAAATATGTCTCATGAAATTAGGACGCCATTAAATGCAATAGTTGGTTTTAGCGAAACATTATCAAGAGAAAATGTGCCCGAGGAAATAAAGGATGAAGTAAAAGATATATTAATGGCTAGCGATAATTTGTTAGAAATAGTAAATGGAATTTTAGATATTTCAAAAATTGAAGCAGATAAATTAGAAATTATTAATACACCTTATAATTTTAATAAGATGATAGATGAACTGATTTCATTGACTAAATCTAGGATTGGTGATAAACCAATAGAATTTGTATTGAAAAAAGACCAATCTATTCCTGAATATTTATATGGTGATAGCGGAAGAGTAAAGCAGGTAATTCTAAATCTGCTTACAAATGCTGCAAAATATACACTTGAAGGAAAAATAACATTTACTATAAGTAGTGTAATTAAGGGGGATGCTATAAGATTAATTTTTAGTGTAGAAGATACTGGAATTGGAATAAAAGAAGATAAAATAGATAAACTATTTAGTAAATTTGAGAGACTAGGTGTTGAGGATGAAATTACTATTGAAGGAACTGGTCTGGGGTTAGCGATTACTAAAAGACTTCTAGATTTGATGCATGGTAAAATAGTTGTTCAAAGTACGTATGGAGAAGGTAGTAAATTTATTGCGTATATTGATCAATTAATTGTTAAAGATATTACCGAGATAAAAAACAAAGAAATGAATACTATTGTGGACTTAAATGTAAATTTTGGAAACAAAAAGATTTTACTTGTTGATGACAATGAATTAAACATAAAGGTTGCAAAAAGATTACTTAAAAATTACAATTTAGATATAGAAGATGTTATGAGTGGTCAAGAATGCATCGATAGAATAAATTCAGGGAATAAATATGATTTAATATTTTTAGATGATATGATGCCAAAAATGAGTGGTAAAGAAGTTATTAAAATTTTAAAGAATAATTCTGATTTTAAAACACCCGTTATAGTTTTAACAGCCAATGCTTTAACTGGAATGAAGGAAGAATATATTAATTTGGGATTTGATGGCTATTTATCTAAACCAATTGATAGAAAAGAAATGTTAAAAGTATTAAAAAAATATTTAGGTTGAAAGGTAGGTATATTATGAGAGATGTAAACAAATTAAAGGAAAATGGGGTTAATGTTGATAAAAGCTTAGATTTATTTGGCGATATGGAAATGTATGATGCAACACTGATAGATTTTTTGGAAGGTGTAGATGAAAAGTTAAAAAATCTAGAACATTGCAAAGAAAATGCTGATATGGTCAATTATGCTGTTTATGTTCATTCATTAAAAAGTGATGCAAGATATTTAGGCTTTGAATTATTGCAAGATTTAGCTTATCAACAAGAAATTAAAAGTAAAGCAAATGACATTATGTTTATTTATGATCATTATGATGAATTAATTGACGAAACACATAGAATTATTAATTTAATTAATGATTATTTAGGAAATGAAAAAATGAGTGTTGAAAAACCAAATTTTGTAATTAAAGATAAGGCAATTTTAGTTGTAGACGATTCTGACATGATTAGTAAGTTTATAAAGAAAGTGTTTAATAATGATTATGAGGTGTATACTGCAAGTGATGGAGCTGAGGCGATATCATTTTTAGAAAAGAACAGAGATAATACGAAAATAAAAGCAGCTTTAGTAGATTTAAATATGCCAAATGTAAATGGCTTTGAGTTATTGGATTATTTTATTAAAAATCAGTTATTTGTAAAAATTCCTGTTTCTATTATTACTGGTGTGGATGATAAAGAAACAATAGAAAAAGCTTTTCAGTATGGAATAGTGGATTTATTAACTAAACCATTTAACGAACGTGATATAAAAAGAATTGTTCAAAAAACTATAAGTTATAATGTATAATGTAAAATATTTTTATAGGTTTATAAATGTATTGACTACTTTAAAGTGATAATGGTATAATTTGTTTATATAGAAAATAAGAAAGGATGGAATATTTATATGATGAAAAATAATAAGAAAGGATTCACATTAGTTGAGTTGATTGCAGTTATCGCAATATTGTCAATATTACTTATTATGGCTTTACCTCAAGTTTTGAATTTATATAATGATACAAAGGAAGGGGCTTTTATAACTCAAGTTCAATCAGTTTATAAAGCGGCTGAAGAAAAATTTGTTTCTGATCAGTTGTTACCTGATGCTGCTGGAAGTAACGTTACTTACTGCCATGATAATAAAGAAGAAACAAATGATCTTGGTGTTACGAATGATGATGTTTTATATAAAATAGTTTTTGAAAATGGTAAAATTACTAGTATAATGGTAATGGATAGTAGTTATTTATATACCAGTCCAGCTGTAAGCGATGGTGGATATATCAAAGTTTCTGATATTGTGTTTGATGATGCCGAAGCAGTTTCTTCTACAAATCAAAATAGTATTGCATGTAGCTAAACAGGTTATAAAGCCTGTTTTTTTATTTGTAATTAGATCCTTCATTTGTTATACTTTTAATAGGTGAAAACTATGATTAGTATTCCAATTAATATAAAAACGCATTATCATTTATTACATAGTCTTATAAAAATAGATGAGCTTATTTTATGTGCAAAAAATCACGGAATATATGCGTTAGGTATTACTGATCCTAATATGTTTGGAACCATAGAATTTATTGATAAGTGTATTAAGAATGATATAAAGCCAATAATTGGAATTGATTTAATAGTAGAAAACATCTCTTTTATATTGTACGCAGTTAATAATAATGGTTATAGTAATTTATGTAAAATAGTTAGCAAAAAAAATATTGATGCAATTAATTTTGAATTTTTAAAAAAATATTCAAATGATATTTTATGTGTAACTAGTTATGAAAACTATGACAAATTATGTCAAATATATACTACATATATAAGCTATAGTAATAAAAACGAAAAAGTAAATGCACTTTTAAAAACAAAAAATGTAGTGTATCTTAAAGAAAGTTTGTATTTAACAGAAAAAGATAAAGATTATATGAAGTATTTAGATATGATTAGAGAAGGGCAAACAATAGATAATTATGTACCTTGTGAATACGATAATGCATTAATAGTTGATATAGACGCCGTAGATTATGCAACTATTAAAAATTTTATTGACAAAATTGATATAAAACTTCCTGTATATTCTCTGTCATTGCCAAAATATTCAAGTAATAGTGAAAGCTTGTTAATATCATTATGTAGCAAAGGATTACAAAAAAGACTTAATAATTCAGTTCCAGCTAGATATGTTGAAAGGCTAAAAAGTGAGTTAAAAGTTATTAAAGAAATGGGTTTTATAGATTATTTTTTAGTAGTTTATGATTTTATTTTGTATGCTAAAAAAAATAAAATTATAGTTGGTCCTGGTCGTGGTAGTGCGGCTGGTAGTTTAGTAAGTTATACATTAGGAATAACAGAAGTGGATCCGTTAAAGTATGATCTAATATTTGAAAGATTTTTAAATAAGGATAGGGTTACATTACCAGATATTGATACGGATTTTGAATATCTAAGAAGAAATGAAGTACTTGAATATATAAAAGCTAAATATGGGGATAACATGGTTGCAAACATTATAACATTTGGGACTCTATTAAGTAAACAAGTTATAAGAGATGTAGGAAGAGTATTAGAAATATCTTCAGATAAGATAGATAAAATAATAAAATTTATAAAAGAAAAAGAACCGCTAAGCAAACTTGAAACTAATAAAGAATTTATGAAATTGATTAATTCTGAAGAAGAATATAAAAAATTGTTTTTAATTAGTAAAAAACTAGAAAATTTAAAAAGACATACAAGTATACATGCAGCAGGAATAGTGTTATCAGGAGAAGAGCTAGCAAATAGAATACCGCTTTATAAAAGTGGCGGTACAGTCATGACGTCATACAGTATGGAATATTTGGAAAGTTTAGGACTAATAAAAATGGATTTATTAGCAATTAAAAATTTAACTATAATTGACAAAGTTATAAAAAGTATAAAAACATACGAAAACATAGATGTAAAATTAGAACAAATATCGTTAGAAGACAAAAAAACAATTAAATTATTTGCGGATGTAGATACAGTAGGAATATTTCAGTTTGAAAGTGAAGGAATGAAAGGATTTTTAAAGAATTTACAAGTAGAAACATTTTCTGATATTGTTTCAGCAATAGCATTATATAGGCCGGGGCCTAGAGAAAATATATCGTCATTTATAAAAAGAAAAAAAGGTTTAGAGCAAATTACTTATTTACACCCTTTATTAGAACCAATACTTAAAGACACCTATGGAATAATAATTTATCAAGAGCAAATTATTGAAATACTTAAGGTAATAGGTGGTTTTACATATTCTGAAGCAGATACAATAAGACGCGCAATGAGTAAGAAAAAAGAAGACATTATTTTAAATTGTAGAAAAAAATTTATAGATGGAGCCCTTATACAAGGAATAAGAGAAAGTATTTCAAATGAAATATATGACTTGGTTTTAAAATTTGCAAATTATGGATTTAATAAAAGTCATTCGGTCGCTTATTCTATGGTATCATTTCAAATGGCATATTTAAAAGCACATTTTAAAAAATATTTTATAACTGAACAACTAAATATCGTTATAGATAGTAGTATTAAAACTAAAGAATATATTGACGAAGCTAGAATAAACAATATTAAAGTTTCTAACATAAATATAAATAAAAGTTCTAATAACTATTATATGGAGGAAAATGAAATAATAGTTCCGTTTAATATAATAAAAAACATTGGTTATGAAGCGAGTAAAGATATTGTAGAAGAAAGAAATAAAAATGGCAAATTTAAAAGTATTTATGACGCAATATCTAGATTAGTAAAAATTAAAATTAATAAAAACATAATTAATAGTTTAATCTTAAGTGGTGCCTTTGATTTGTATGGATATAATAAGAAAACTTTGATAAATAATTTAGAAAATTTATTTAATTATGCAAATTTGATAAAAGATTTAGATGAAGAGTATGTTATTAAACCTGAATTACTAATAGAAGAAGAATATAGCAAAAGCGAATTAATGAAAATTGAATTTGAAATGTTTGGTTTTTATTTACAAAATCATCCTGTTACTAAATTTAGAAGAGATGGTGCATGTAGATTAAATAACGTTTATCAATATTTTGATAATTATGTTATGGTGATAGGTCTTGTAGAAAATTTAAAGGAAATAAGTACTAAAAATAAAGAATTAATGGCTTTTTTAACTATTAGTGATGAATATGGAAAGTTGTCTGTAGTTTTATTCCCTAATGTATATAAAGAATTTAGTAATTTAAATATAGGTAATATATGTAAAATATTTGGTAAAATAGAAAAAAGGATGAATAATTATCAAATGATAGTAAAAAGTTTAGAAATATTGTTTTATTAAAATATTTTTGTATGTTATAATTAATATAGTTAGGAGAGTAGAAATATGAAAACTAGAATTATAAGTGCGATTATTGCATTATTAATTGTTATTCCAATTATTATAGTGGGAGGTAAAATTTATTGTTTTGCTGTTGCGACTATAGGATTAATAGGATTTTTAGAATTTGTAAATTTAATAGAACAAGAAAAAAAATTGCCTTTACTAATAAAAATAATAGGTGTCATATCTTTTGAATTTATTGTGTTATTTAATATTAATAATAATATGAGTTTGAATTTTTATACAGATTATAGAGTTTTAACTAGTATAATTTTTTTGGTTATGATTCCAATAATTTTTTATAGTAGAAATAAATATAATGTAACTGATGCGCTTTACTTATTTGGGGTAATTTTCTTTTTGGGACTCGGGTTTAAATATTTAATAAATGTGAGAGTTTTTGATTTGAATTATTTGATATTTTTATGCTTGTTAACGATTTTTACGGATACTTTTGCATATATAACAGGTAATTTAATTGGAAAACATAAACTTGCGCCAACCGTAAGTCCTAAAAAAACTTGGGAAGGTTTTATTGGTGGCTTAATATTTGGTACTTTTATAAGTTCGATGTTTTATTATACAGCGTTTGAATATATTGGCAATGTATATGTTTTAGTTTTGATTGTAGCGATTTTAAGTATTATTGGTCAATTGGGAGATCTTGTATTTAGTTCAACAAAAAGACATTATAAAGTTAAAGATTTTGGAAATATTATGCCTGGTCATGGTGGTGTATTGGATAGATTGGATAGCATATTATTTGTTGTACTAGCATTTAGTTTTATAGTTACTTTTTTATAGGGGGAAAAACATATGAATTTTATTATCACATTAATTATATTAATAATTATACTTGGTATTATTGTATTTGTTCATGAGTTTGGGCATTTTTTAGCTGCTAAAAAATGTGGTGTTTATGTTCATGAATTTGCTATTGGAATGGGACCTAAAATATTTAGTTTTAAAAGAAAAAATGATGAAACAGTATATTCTTTAAGACTTTTGCCTTTAGGTGGTTTTACTGCTCTAGCAATGGCCGAAAATGATTTTAAGGTGTCAAAAGATAAAGTTTTAGATAATAAAAAATTTGGGCAAAAAGTCATGATACTTTTGATGGGAATATTTTTTAATTTTATATTGACTATTATTCTTTTGTTTATAAATGGATTAATATATGGTTCACCTCAAACGGGTGCAGTAGTTGGGGAAATACAAACTGATAGTCCTGCTGATATTGCCGGTTTGGAGACAAATGATGAAATAATAGAAATAAATAATAAAAAGATAACTTCGTGGGATGATGTAATACTTGAATTAAATTATGTTCAAAATGATATAAGTGAATATGATTTTCTTGTTTTAAGAGATGGTAAAAAAATTAATTTAACTATAATTCCAGAAGTATCTGAAACAAATGATGGTGTAGTAAGATCGTTTGGTTTTGGAACAAGTACCGAAAAAGATTATGGTTTTATATCTGCTTTAAAATATGGAGCTATTGGTTTTAAAGATATGTTTGTGTCACTTTTTAAAATATTAGGTAACTTATTTACTGGAAAAATTGGTGTAGATAATTTGAGTGGTCCAGTTGGTGTATTTGGTGTGGTTGATCAGATTAAGCAATCGGGATTGGAAAGTATTATTTATTTAACTGCATATTTGAGTATAAATGTTGGAATAATTAATTTGATACCTATACCAGTATTTGATGGTGGAAGAGTCGTTTTAAGTATTGCTGAAAAGATAAAAGGTGGTAAGTTAAATCCTAATATTGAGGTTATTTTAAATAATATTGGACTTATTTTATTGATAATACTTTTTGTATATGTGACTTTAAATGATATAATAAAAATTTTTTAAAATGTTTGACAAGTATAATTAAACTATATATAATTTAATTATAGGAGAATTGTATGAAAGTAGAAATGAAGGATATAATTAAATTATGCCCTAATTATTATAAAATAGTGAATACAGCTATTGATGAAACTGATAATGTTAGTGAAAAGTTAATAAAGATTTATGAAGATTATATTTTTGGTGTTAATTTAAAAGAAGCTGAACAGACAAAAAAAGTAGTTAGAATTGATCAAATATTAAATGAATATTTTAGTGATTATAGATTTAAAAAAGAGCTTTCTGATAAATTAAAAAATATAAAAGTGAAATCAAAGATAGAAAATGTTACTGAGTTTGTAGTTAATAGTGTAATAGAAATTTTTGATGAGTATTTGGAAAATTATACTAGAAATATTTATATACCACGATGGATATAATATTTCTTTTTTTTTATACTCATGTTATAATTATAATAGGAGGGTGTATGAAAAAGGGTGTTATATCTATGTCAGTTATTTATACATTTCTTGTATTATTTATTTTAACCATGACTACAATTTTAAGTTCATATATTATTAGAAATAATCTTATTAGAGAAGTTATCAATGAGGCAAAAGAGGAGATATACAGTGCAGAATAAAGGTTTTATATTTATAGAAACTGTTATAGTATTGGTGGTTTTAGCAACTTCTTTAATTGGCCTTTACTCATCTTTTTCTTCTGTTATAAATAATGTAGAAAAAAGAAAATATTATGACAATATAAATGACATTTATAAAGTTAAGATTGTAAAAGATCTATTAGTAAGTTATCCATCTGGAACTTTTGAAATTATCGATAAAAGTAATTGTACTAATTATATGAATAATGATTGTAGCGAAGTGTTTAATGAGTTAAATATTTTGGATGTTTTAATTACCGGTAATAATATACAAACTATAATTGATTTGGATATAAATATTCCTAATTCAATGAAAGAGTATCTGAAAACTATTAATAAGAATGAAAAATCATTAATTGTTCATTTTGATAAAAATGGAGAAAATTATTATTCTTCTTTAGAATTGAGGTAGTTTATGAATAGAAATGGTTTTACAATTGTGGAATTAATTATAAGTGTGGCAATTTTAACAATTGTCATGGTTTTTGCATTAAATTTATTAGTTGTTTTAAATGAAAAGGAAATAAATTTAGATGTAGATACCAATATGGTTTTAAATCAGGCATTTGTTTCAAAAAAAATAAATGGCGATATAATTAAAAATGGCGGGATTAAATTATTAAATTGCACTACTACGTATTGTAATTTTACTTTTAATAATGATGTTACAAAAAAAATGTCGTTAATTAATAATAAAAAAACTATTAAATATGAAAACGAAGATTATGTAGAATTTACTAGGACTTTGCCTGAAGGTAACTATGGTAATATAGTGGTCAAAGAGTTTTTGAATTATTCTATGGGCACATTAAGAATAATAACTATAAATTTACAAGATTATCCAAATTATGAAATTCAAATATTAGATTATTAGATTTAGAATAATTACATTTATAACTATGACTATTATTCTGCACATTATTATAAATTTAGTATTAATTTTGAATTCCAACATACTTTTTGCTTGCGATAATACACACAGTCCAGTAAAACATATACTAGCACTTATTAAAATTATTTTTAGATTGTTTGTTATGTTTAATGAAGCTAATGTGTTAATTCCACTAGTCATTTCAATAAATGATAAAATAATAGAATTAGTTAAATTGTTAAAAGGAAAAATTGGTAAAAATAAATTATATAAGGTAGTGAAAACAACAATGCTTCCTAATATAATCATGGAAGAAGAAAATGCATTTATGATGCTTTTTTTTAGTGTTTCTGAAAATTGTAATTTTTGTTTCTTTATAATTTTATTGGAGTCTTTTGAAATGTATTTGTTACGTATAATAAAGCCTAAAATAAAATTTGATAAATATATTGACAATAATATTTTTATTCCAATTTGAAAAGAATTGAAAATAATTGTACCAATAGTATTTATTATAAATAAAGGATTTGGAAAAAATGTGAAGGCTAGTAATTTATTCGCTTCATCAGAATTAATAACTTTATCTTTATATGCGTCATTTATAAATTTGGCATTACTGGGTAATCCACTAAATAGTGAGAGTATAATAATGTATGAAGAATTTGGATTTATTTTAAATAGGAAAGTTAATATTCTTGATATTATTATATTAATATTGTAGGTAAAATCGTAATTAATTAAAAATTCACTTAAGATAAAAAATGGTATTAAACTAGGAAATAATTTGTAAAAAAATATATTTGCGCTACTGATAACTGAGTAAGTAACAATTTTAGAATTGTAAATTATTAAGTATATAAGCGTTAAAAAAAATATAAAAGTTATAACATTTTTTAATTTATAAGTCATACTTTTTCTCCTATATGTTATAATATTAAATATGAAAAAAATATATGAAAAAACCAAAAAATTTTTAAAAAACAATTTTAAAATTATTATTTTATATGCATTGGTTCTAATGGTTTTCACTATACCACTAGATTATGAAATTTATACTCCAGGCGGATTAATAAAGTTGAGTGATAGATTGGATATAGAAGGCTACGAAGAAAAGGGAGATTTTAATTTAACATATGTTGGAGGAAAAAAGGGAACAATCCCATTATTATTGTTATCTTTTATAATTCCAAATTGGGATATAGTGAGCGTTGATGAAATGAGAATAGGTGAGGAAGAATATGTTGATATTATAAAAAGGGGTCAAATTGATTTAAATAGTGTTAACCAAAATGCGTTAATTGTAGCATTTGAAGAAGCGGGATATGAATATAAAATTATTCAGGAAGATATAGTTGTATATTATGTTTTTGAAGAAGCTGTTACAGATTTAAAAGTTGGAGATATTATTACGCATGTCAATGGTAATAAAGTAAATGGCTTAGAAGAATTAAAAACTAAAATTCTTGAGTATAATGTAGGAGATGAGGTTACTTTTGATGTTGTAAGAAATGATAAAGTAGAAAAATGTACTGGTGTTATATATGAAAACGATGGAGAAAAAATAATTGGTTTATACTTACATAGTATCTTAGATGTTGAAACATCACCTAAAGTAACATTTAATTACAAAACAAACGAAAATGGAGCTTCTGGTGGGCTTATGAGTACTTTACAAATTTATAATACTTTGATAGATGAGGATATTACTAAAGGTGATGTAATTGCAGGAACAGGTACAATAGAATTGGATGGAACTGTTGGCGAAATATCAGGTGTTAAATATAAACTAATTGGTGCAGTTAAAAATCATGCTGATGTTTTCATAGCTCCTTCTAATAATTATGAGGAAGCATTAAAAGTTAAAGAGGATAATAATTATAAAATTGAAATTATTGAGGCAACTACATTTAAAGAAGTGGTGGAAAAGTTAAAAAATAGATGACTTTTCTTTTTTTTGACAAAAAAAATAAATTAGTTATGTTATTTTTGTCATGGTGATATAAATGAATAAAAAAATACTTTTGTTGATGATTTTGTTAGGAATAATTTTTGCAGGCTTTTTGATTCTCAAATATAAAAATAAGGACATTGATGTTTTAAGTACTGAAACTGTATATTTACTTCAAATTGGAGCATATCAAAATTACGAAAATGTCGTTAAAGTTACTAAAACTTTGCCTAGTTATGTGATAATTGAAGAAGATGGTAAAACTAAGATAATTGTAGGGATTACAAAAGACAATAATAATTTGGAAAAGTTGAAAAAAAATTATGAAAATATTTATATCCGTGAAGAACAAATTGATAATAAAGAATTTTTAGATTATTTGACGAAGTATGATTATCTTTTAAACGAAACAAATAATTATGAAACTATTGAACAGATAAATCACAAAATATTAAATAAGTATAGCGAGATATTTTAAAGTGTTAAAAATCGTTTTTGATAATAATAATTATAGGTGGTAAAATGATAATTAAGGAAATGGCTGAGTTAGAAAAACCTAGAGAGAGATTAGTTAATTTTGGTAAAGAAAATTTGTCTAATGAAGAACTAATTGCCATTGTTTTAAGAACAGGTACTAAAGATGTAAGCGCTAAATTGCTTGCTACTAAAATTTTGGGTAAATTTAAAAATATTAGTGAATTGCAAAATGCTAATATAAATAATCTAAGTGATATAAAAGGAATGGGCAAGATAAAAAGTATTGAATTAATCGCTGCAATTGAATTAGGTAGAAGAGTCTATGCAACAGTTCCTAATATTTACAATAAATATGAAAATGCAAACAAAATTTATGATGGATTTAAAGATGTGATTATGAATAATAAACAAGAAAATTTTTATACTTTGTATTTTGATATAAAACAAAATTTAATAGATTATAAATTGTTATTTAAAGGTACATTAAATATAACAACTGTTCATCCTAGAGAAATTTTTAGAGAAGCCTTTTTATTAAATGCCGCATCTTTTGTTATTATTCATAACCATCCAAGTGGGGACCCATTACCTAGTGTGCCAGATATAGAAATAACTAATCAAATTGAAAAAATATCAAAAATAATGGGTATTAATTTTTTAGACCATATAATATTTGGAAATAAAAAATTTTTTAGCTTCTATGAAGAAAGTAGAAATAAATAAAATTTTTTGACATATACTTTTCTAGGTGATAATGTGACTATAGATGAATATAGAAGTAAGAAACAGGGACAAACTGTTGTTGGACGTAACAAGTATTTAAGTGGTTTAGTAAAAAGGACTATGATGTGTTTTGCATTTGTAATTTTAGTGTTGTTAATTAGTATGGCAAATGAAACATGTAGAAATTATATTAAAAAATATTTATTGGAAACAAATTTTGAATTTAGTAAAATAAGTAGTATTTATAATAAATATATTGGAAAAATTACTGATGATAATATTGAAGTCGTTAGTAGTAATCAGCTTTTAGAATATACTAAGGAGGAAAAGTATATAGATGGTGTAAAGTTGACTGTTAGTGAAAATTATAATGTTAATTTATTGGAAAGTGGAATTGTTGTTTTTATTGGCGAAAAGGAAGGATATGGCAATACTATTATTGTGCAACAAAGTAATGGAATAGACGCTTGGTATGGAAATATTCAAAATTCTAATGTTAAAATTTATGATTATATTGAAAAAGGAACTATAATTGGTAATGCTAATAATATATTGTATTTAGTTTTTCAAAAAAATGGAGAAAATTTAAATTACGAAGACTATATTAAATAAAGTAAATATACACTTTACAACGTATATCTTCTTATTAATCTCATTTTTAGCGGGAAGATTTGAAACTTCTTTTTTGCTACTTTTCATAATAATATTTCACGAACTTGGTCATCTTCTTTTTGCATCAGTAATTAATATTAATGCTAGTAATATAATTATATATGCTTTTGGAGGAATTACAAAGTATGATATACCTTTGAATATAAATATAAGTAAAGAATTTTTTATTTTATTAGGTGGTCCTTTATTTCAATTATTACTATTGTTATTAATAAATGAACTCGGTTCATTTATTAATATTAATACTTATGAAAAGTTTGTATATTTAAATAAATTTCTATTTTCTTTTAATTTATTACCAATTTTAAATCTTGACGGAGGAAAATTTGTCAATCTTCTATTAAATAAAATATTTTCTTATAAAATGTCATTTAATATATCGGTTGTTATTAGTTTTTTGTCATTACCAATTATATTTTTTATTTTTAATAAATATTTATCTATTGTAATTATAACTTTTATTATAAAAGAATTATTTATTGAAATAAAAAATCAAGATTATAAATTCAATAAATTATTAATTGAGAGATATATAAATGATTACAAATTTAAAAATAGAATATTAATTAATAATATAAATGATTTTAAAAGAGATAAAAATTTTGATATATTTTATAATAATATATTATTAAATGAAAAAGAGTATTTGAAAGTTTATTTTAGCCGTAAAAGCCATTGTTTTAATTGACATTAACTGTAATTTCTGCTAAAATCAGTATGTTTGTAGATTCTTCTCTACAACCGCGCTGAAAAGGTTTATAAAACAGAGATGTACCTTAATGGCGAGTCTTATTGAAGGAGGTATAATATGAAAGCAATTTTTATAACAGGTGGTAAACAGTATCTTGTTACTGAAGGTTCTGAAGTATATGTCGAAAAATTAAACGTTGAACCAAGTAAAGAAGTTATTTTTGAACAGGTTTTATATGTTGACGGTAAAGTTGGAAACCCTTATGTTAAAGGTGCTAAAGTTACCGCAGAAGTTGTAAAACATGGAAAACAAAAGAAACTTGTTGTGTTTAAATATAAACCTAAGAAAAAGTTTAGAAAAAAACAAGGACATAAACAACCATATACAAAAATTATTATTAAAAAGATTGAAGTGAAATAATGATTTTGGTTAATGTTAAAAGAAATAATGGTATTATTGAAGAAATAAAAGCTAAAGGACATGCAATGTACGATGTTTATGGTAAAGATGTTGTGTGTGCTGGTGTGAGTTCTTCGTTAATTACCACTGTAAATGCTATTATTAGTTTTGATGAAAGTTCAATTATTTATAAAGAAAACCCTTTTGAACTAATTAATGTAAAAAAAGATCAAATAACAAATAAATTACTTGATAATTTGATTGAAATGTTAAAAGAAATTCAAAAACAATATGGCAAGAATATTAAAGTTAAGGAGGAAAATTTATGAAGAAAATGTTTTTAAATCTTCAGCTATTTGCATCTAAAAAAGGTGTTGGATCTACTAAAAATGGAAGAGATAGTGCCGGACGTAGATTAGGTGCTAAAGCTAGTGATGGTGAAAAAGTAAAAGCAGGTTCTATTATATATCGCCAAAGGGGTACTAAAATATATCCAGGGATAAATACTGGCATGGGAAAAGATCATACTTTATTTGCTTTGATAGATGGTGTAGTTAAGTATGAAAGAAAAGGAAAAGATAAAAAGCAAGTTAGTGTGTATGCTATAACTGAATAAAGTGTTGTTAAAAACACTTTTTTTTTATATAATAGCTTTAGGTGATAACATGGATAATTTATGGGAACTGGCAGAAGAAATAAATAAAATTGATGGAATAGGTGCTTCACAATATTTAAAAATGTTGATAGAAAAAGAAAAAATGGGTGTTATAACAACAAAAGAAATAATAGAATTATTAAAAAAATATTATGGTGACATAAATGCGTGATATTTACGTTGATCAAAAAAATGGAGTTTTGTTAAATAAATTAGGTATAACTGATTCGGAATTATTGAGAAAGGCAGAATCTGATATTACTATAGTGCGTTTAAAAGAAATATTGGAGGAAAATGATTTTAAATATGACTATAAATATTATTTAGCTCTTCATAAAAAAATGTTCGATGATATTTACCCTTTTGCTGGCGAAATTAGGAAAATTGATATGGAAAAATATGAAAAGATATTGTCTGGTTTTCCAATGATATTTGGTGATAGTAATAAAATATTGGAAAAATTGAAAAATGCTTTTAAAGAAAAAAAAGTTGATTTTAGTTTATCAAATGCAGAAATAACTAAAGGTATCGTGAATTTTATGAGCACATTATGGGAAATTCATCCTTTTAGAGAAGGTAATACTAGAACTATTATAACCTATGTGATAAAATATGTTAAAAGCAATGAGTTAAGTTTTGATGAAAATTTATTATTACATAATTTTGCTTATATTAGAGATGCATTGGTTTTGTCGGTGTATAATGAGCCAAAATATTTGGAAAAAATAATATTTGATTCAATAGAAAGAGGAATGAAATTATGAAATTAGATTTAAAGGAATTATTTGAAAAGGAAACAGAATTAATTAATCAGTTAGTGGTTTTAAATGGTTGGGTTAGAAATCATAGAAAACAAAAAGAGTTTGGTTTTATTGATTTTTATGACGGAACTTGTTTCAAAACATTGCAAATTGTTTATACTAATCAATTACCAAATTTTGAAAGTATTTCAAAAATAAGAATAGGTTCATCTATAGAAGTTAAGGGAATACTTATAAGTTCTATAGGGAGTGGTCAGACTGTAGAAGTTGAAGCAGATGATATAATAGTTCTTGGCGATGCTTCAGAGGATTACCCAATGCAACCTAAAAGACATACTAGGGAGTTTTTGAGAGGTTTAGCTTATTTAAGGCCAAGAGTTAATTTGTTTCAAGCAGTGTTTAGGGTTCGTAGTGTAGCAGCATTCGCTATACATAAATATTTTAATGAAAATGGTTATCTTTATGTTCATACTCCACTTATAACTGCAAATGATGGTGAAGGAGCAGGTGATATGTTCCAAGTAACTACATTAGACATAGAAAAAATAAATGGTAAAGAAATTGATTACAAAAAAGATTTTTTTGGTAAAAAAACTAATCTTACAGTAACTGGTCAATTAGAAGGCGAAACGTTTGCAATGGCTTTTAAAAAGATTTATACTTTTGGCCCAACTTTTAGAGCAGAAAATTCGCATACACAAACGCATGCTGCAGAATTTTGGATGATTGAACCTGAAATTGCGTTTTGCGATTTAAATGGTGATATGGACGTTATGGAAGACATGTTGAAGTATGTTGTTAAGTATGTTTTAGAGAATTGTAAAGATGAAATGAATTTTTTTGATAAATTTGTAGAGACTGGTTTAATTAAAAAACTTAATAAATTAATTAGTAGTAATTTTACTAGAATAACACATGAGGAAGTAATAACAATTTTAAAAAAAGCACCAGTAAAATGGGATTTTGCACCTGAATATGGAGAAGATATTGCGAAAGAACACGAAAAATATATAACAGAAACTTTAAACGATGATGAAAAAAAGAATTTTGAGAAAATTAAAG
>CALVOO010000012.1 GCA_944350305.1 uncultured Bacilli bacterium | reverse complement strand
AGACAAAACATATTATTACCTAGATGCAATAGGTAGCGATGAAGTTGGAACTGGAGACTATTTTTTACCTATTGTCGTATGTGCAACATATGTCAAGAAAACTGACATACCATTCTTAGAAAAATTAAAAGTACATGATTCTAAAAAAATGACTGATGATAAAATAAGAAGATGTGCGCCTATAATTATGAATAAACTACCTCATGAATATATAGTAATGACAAATAAAGAATATAATTCTACTCATACAAGTGATAATATGAATAAAATAAAAGCAATTTTGCATAATCAAGTATTATACAAAATGGTAAATAAAGGTTTTTCTTACGATAAAGTTATTGTAGACCAATTTGCCTACCCAAGAAGCTATTATGGATACCTAAAAGATACCAAAGATAAAGTTATAAATATCACTTTTATGACAAAAGCTGAAGATAAAAATTTAAGCGTTGCCTGTGCTTCAGTAATTAGTAGATATATATTCTTAACTGAAATGGATAAACTAAATAAAAAATATAACGTTACTTTACCAAAAGGCGCAGGAACAAAAGTCGATGAAGTTGGAAAAGAACTTGTAAAAAAATATGGTAAAGAAATACTTAATGAAATAAGTAAAGTTTCATTTAAAAATACTGAAAAGATTTTAAAGGGTTAATTTTTATGGAATATTTAAACATAGAACAATATACTACATTAAATGAAACATTAGAAAGTTATACTAATGTTTATCTTAAAAATAGTTTTTATGGTGAGCATTTAAAATTTTTTTTAGATAAAATATACGAAATTGGTAATAGTGGAATTGAACGAATACCTATTGATTTAGAAAATTTAGATTATATATCTATTAACGAAGGCACAAAATTAATATGTGAATATTTAAGAAATCTAAATCCAAAATATGAAAAAGATTTTATGGAAAAACTTACTAACGGAACAATAGATTTTATAGCAGTTGATACTCTTTCAGATGCAATAAGAAAGACAAAATTTCGACCTGTTGTATGTGAAGAAACTTATGATGATGCTGAAAATAATTTATCTTCTAAAAGAAATAATTTTCAAAGTATAGATATTGGAATGAACAAAACATCTTATATATCTATAATCACTTTATTACATGAATATATGCACAGTATTTTTAACAAAAATAGTGATGGAACTGTAAGTAACGATACGGATAATGACTTATGTGAGTTTTTTGCAATATATTTTGAAAATAATTTTATTAATTACTTAGTAAGCAAAGGGACTTGTACTGATGACTTCGACATATATAAAATGCTTAGATTTAATTCAGTTATAAATACCATCAATGGAATTTTTACATGCCAAACAATTCTGCTTTATTATAAGCAATTATGTCATGTAATAGATGATTATACAATTGAAAAAATTTTAAAAGAAAATCCAATAATAAATCCAGAAAATATTTATGATATATGTTATAGTGTAAATTCTATTGAATCATTCCTTCCGGATTACACATATTTTTTAGGGATACCGCTAGCTCATTGCTTTAGCTCTATGAAAGACAGAGAAATAACAGAAAGACTTTTATCCATGTCTGGAAAATTAGATAAATATACTGTGCCACAAGTTTTTCACGCAATTGGTTCAAGTGTTGTTGAAATTGAATCAGTTGATTTTGGAAATATTATGTCAAACATAAAAAGTGAGCTTATCGAAGACAAAACATTAAAAAACTAAAAAAGCAAAATTTTTAGTTTTCTTTTGCTTTATTAGTAATTTCATAAATTATATTTAATGCTTCAAGTGGAGTCATTTCTAATGGTTTCAATGTTTTAATATAATCTCTAAGTTCATCTTTTTTAGGTTCATCAAAATTTATACTCAATTGTTCTACATTAGATTTTGGAGTATCGCTTTCCAAATTTTTTAATATTTTATAAGCATCTTTTATAACATCACTAGGCAAATCAGCTAATTTTGCTACATTTATTCCATAACTTTTATCTACTGCACCATTAGATATTTTATGTAGAAAACGAACATCACCATCTTCTTCATAAACTTCAACATGAACATTCTTTATTGAATCATAACCATTATACATAGTAGTAAGTTCATGATAGTGCGTAGAAAAAAGCGTTTTACATTTAATATTTTTAATAACATATTCAATTATTGCACCAGCCAAACTCATTCCATCATAAGTACTAGTACCACGACCAAGTTCATCAAAAATTATAAGAGACTTTTCAGTAGCATTTCTTAGAGCATTAGCGCTTTCCTTCATTTCTACCATAAAAGTACTTTCTCCACCGACCAAATCGTCACTCGCACCAATTCTTGTAAATATTTTATCAAAAATCGGTAAAGTTGCTTCTTTAGCAGGTACAAAAGATCCCATCTGAGCCATTATAACGATAACTGCTAAACTTCGCATATAAGTACTTTTACCACTCATATTAGGCCCAGTTATTATCAAAACATCAGTCTTTTCATCAAGAATAAAATCATTCTTTACATAATCATCTTTTATAACTTTTTCAACAACTGGATGTCTTCCATCAATTATCTTTATTACATTTTGATCAGTTATAACTGGACGAACATAACCATTTTCTTCACAAACAGTACTTAAAGACTGCATAACATCCAAATAAGCAAGTTCTTTTCCAACTACTTGTAAATCTTTTATATATTCTTTTATTTTTTCTTTTATTTCATTAAATAAATCATATTCAAGTTTATTAATTTTATCTTCAGCATTTAATATTAAATCTTCCTTTTCTTTTAATAAAGGCGTAATATATCTTTCACTATTAGATATAGTTTGTTTACGAACGTAACCAAATTCTTCTTTTATATCTTTAATATTGCCTTTACTAACTTCAATATAATAGCCAAAAACTTTATTGTAACCAACTCTTAAGTTTTTAATTCCTGTTCTTTCTCTTTCTTCGCACTCAAATTGACTTATAAAATCTTTGCCATTTTTTCTTATATTACGTAATTCATCTAACTCTGCACTATAACCAATTTTAATTACTCCACCCTCTTTAACAGTTAAAGGAGCATCAGGATTAATTGATCTTTCAAGTAAATCTTCAAGTTCACCGAATTCTTGCAATTCCTTTAATTTCAAATTATTTAACACTTTATTAATCATAGGAATAACATGAATACTATTTTTAAGTTGTAACAAATCTCTACCATTTAAATTAGAACAAACCACTTTACCAGTTAAACGCTCTAAATCATATATTTCAAATAAATATTCTTGTAGTTCACTTTTTAATAAAAACTCTTCATTAAATAGCTCAATCAAATCTTGTCTTTTCTTAATTTCTTCTTTATCGACCAAAGGCATTAATATATACTCTTTAAGCAGTCTACTTCCCATTGCTGTTTTAGTTTTATCAAGTAGCCAAAGCAAACTATAAGTTCTATCTTTAGTTCGTAATGTTTCAACTAATTCCAAGTTTTTAACACATTCTTTATCTAATTCCAAATAATTAGAATTATTAATAAATAATACAGTATTAAAATGAGTTAAATTTGTTTGTAAACTATTTGTAATATAAGTTAAAAGTCTTCTAGTAGCATCTTTTAACTTTTCATCGTCTAATTTGCTCAAAATATTTCCATATTTATTTTCATCAACAGAATCAAAAACACTGATAAAAATATTATAAGAATTTTTTAATTTATGCATAAGTTCAACATCAAAATTAGAATTTACAACTAATTCTTTAACATTTAAATTAACAAGTTCACTAATTAATTTATTCTCATTTTTAGGTATATATGTAGCACATATCTTACCACTTAACAAATCAGCATATGATAAAACATAGATATGAGTATAATCACGTAAAAAAGCAATATAATTATAATCTTTTTCATTTAAACTTTCTGAGTTAGTAAGTGTACCTTTACTAACTATCTGTGTAACTTCACGCTTCACAATACCTTTAGCAGTCTTTGGGTCCTCTAATTGTTCAGCAATAGCAACTTTATACCCTTTATCGATAAGTTTTTCTAAGTAAACATTAACAGCATGATGAGGAACTCCACACATCGGAACACGTTCTTTTAAGCCAGCATTTTTACCAGTTAAAGTTAATTCAAGTTCATGAGAAGCAGTAATAGCGTCTTCAAAAAATAATTCATAAAAGTCGCCTAATCTATAGAACAACAAAACATCAGAATATTTATCTTTAGTTTTCATATATTCCCTCATCATAGGACTAAGCTCATCAATATTTACTTCTTCTCTTTTCATAACTACCTCTTATAATTCATTACTATCAATAACTATAGTTACTGGTCCATCATTATAAATTTCAACTTTCATATCAGCACCAAAAATACCAGTTTCCGTTTTTACCCCTTTTACTTTTAATGCATTATTCATATAATCATAAAGTCTTTTAGCTTCATCAGGATTTAATGCGTGAGTAAAACTAGGTCTTCTTCCTTTTTTAGTATTAGCATACAATGTAAACTGACTTATATTTAAAATTTCACCATTTTCATCAATTAAACTTTTATTCATAAGCCCATTTTTGTCTTCAAAAATTCTAAGATTAATAATTTTATCAATCATCTTATCAACTATTTTTTCATCGTCACCATCAGTAAAACCAACAAGAATTACTAAACCTTTATTAATTTCACCATTCATTTTACCATCTATGGTAACTTTACTATACTTACTTCTTTGTAATACAACTCTCATTTAGTAAAACCTCGCTCTATTTTATTTATGAACTTTAAACTTTGTAAATTAATCATTAACAAATTTAATGTATCAATATCTTTTACTTTACATATAACTTCATAGAAGTCTCCATCTTTAGTTTTTTTCTTATAATTAATACTAACAATATTTACCTCTACTTTTGTAGCTGCAGTAATTATATCAATTAATTTATCATTAGAACCATCTATATAAATATGAATACTTGTAGTAAACTTTTCTCTTTGTTCATCATTCCAAGTAGCTTTTACAATTCTTTCACTCTCTAAATCAATATTCGGGCAATCAGCTTTATGAATACTAATTCCATGTCCTTTCGTAATAAATCCGACAATTTCTTCACCATAAACAGGCATACAGCAAGAGGCAATATTAGATAACAAATCATCATAACCAGCAATCAAAACACTTCCTTTTCCTTTTGTTTTACCTGAATTATTTAACAATTTATCTAAATCATGATTTTCTTTTGGCTCAAAACATTGAATTAACCTATTTACAACAATATTTGGACTATATTTGAGTGAAGATATTCCCATATAAAGTTCTTCTTCATTGTCTACTTTTAAAGATTTAATGCACTCATTTAAATATTCATCTTTTAATAAATCATTTGGATTATATTTTCTCTTTTTTATTTCATTTATTAGAAGTTCTTCACCAGTTTTAATTAGCCTCTCTTTATCTTGCTTATAAAAATATGACTTTATTCTACTTTTAGCTTGATCTGTTTTAACAAAATCTAACCAAGACTTACTAGGTCCAGTTCCAGCCTGAGTTTTAAGTTCAACAATATCACTATCATGTAATTTATAATCAAGTTTTCTAATTTTGCCGTTAACTATCGCGCTTACACAAGTATTTCCTACTTCAGAGTGTATTTTATAAGCAAAATCAATTGGAGTTGACCCAACAGGTAACTCAATAATGTCTCCTTTAGGTGTAAAAACATATATTTCTTCTTTATTAAGATTAGTATCCAAATTATTAAAGAAATCTATGTTTCCTTCGATATCGTTAAGTTCAATCAAAGTTCTAAATGCCTCTAATTTATTTTCAACTTCACCTTTTTTAGACCCATCAGTTTTTTCTTTATAAGACCAGTGAGAAGCAACACCATGTTCGGCAATTTCATCCATTTCATGTGTTCTAACTTGCACTTCATACATTCTTCCGTTCACACCAAAAACGGTAGTATGTAAACTTTGATACATATTATTTTTAGGATTAGCTATGTAATCTTTAAATCTTTTAGGAATAGGTTTATATTTTGAATGAATTAATCCAATAACCAAATAACATTCTTCTGTTTTTTCAACTAAAATTCTCAAACCCAATAAATCATATATATCATTCCATTTTTTACCAGCAGCAAGTTTATTATAAACCCCTCTTACGCTTTTAACCCTAGAAAGTATATCAAATTTTATATCATGATCATTCAAAAGTTCAATAATTTCTTCTTTCATTTCCTTAAGAGAACTTTCTAATTCACCCTTATCAGCATTAATCTTATCGAGAACTTCTTGATATTCAGTAGGTTTTGAATAGCGCAAACACAAATCCTCAAGTTCACTTTTCATAGTTTTTATACCAAGTCTATGCGCAATAGGTATAAAAACATTAGTAGTCTCTTCAATTATCTCTTTTTTATGCTCGTCATCATGAACATAAACAGTTCTTAAATTATCTAATCTATCTGCAAGTTTTATGAATAATGCTTTAGGATTTTCAGATAAACCAACGACTATTCTCCTATATTTTTCAGTATCATTATCATGCTTAAAAGTTTTCTTCAAATGACTTAATTTAGTAATAGAAGAAAGAATTGTCGCAGTTTCTTCACCAAACAAATCCTCTACTTCATCTTTAGTCATTTTTTCCAGTGTAATCGCTTCATGTATCAAAGCACTACCAATAGTAATATAATCCATCTTAAGTTCAGCTAGCATATAAGCAATTCTGATACTATGATTAATATAGTCTTCACCAGTTTTCCTTTTTAAGCCACAATAAACTTCTTCTGCTTTTTCATAGTAAGTATCAACTTTTAATAGTTGTTCCTCACTTATATAACTACTAAGTAACTGCCTTAATTCATCATAAGTATGATCTTTTTGCACTTTATTTTTTCTCCTTATCTATGAGTTAATTCCTTTTATACTTTTCTCTTCTGGTCCATCATCATATTCTTCTTTAGGTTTTAATCTATCTCTTTTTTCGAGCTTTATCCAAATGTATGGTGCTACAAACATAGACGTAAAAGTTCCAACAATAAGTCCAACTAATATCGCTATGTTAAATTCCTCTATCTCAGTAGCCCCTAATACAAGTAATACAACGACAGAAGTTAAAGTTGTAATAGTAGTAAGTATGCTTCTTGTAACTGCCTTAGATAAACATTCATTTACTATTACTTCATCAGAATTAACATTTTTATTTTTTTCGTTTTTCTTTTCTCTAATTAAATCAAATATTACAATTGTATCATTAATTGAATAACCAAGTATTGTAAGTATTGCAGCAATAAATATAAAATTAATTTCTATATTAAATATGATAAATATAGCTATTACAGAAGTAACATCTATACATAATGCCACTAAACTAGCTAAGCCATAATTAAATTTAAATCTTATACTTACATAAATTAATATGCATATTGCGGCAATAATAACTGATTTAATCGCATTTTCAGTCAAATCTTTTTTAACTACATTAGATATCACTGATATATCACTGTTTATTCCGATCTTATCAAATTCTTGTTTGAGAGTTTTTACCGTATCTTCTCCGATCACATCTTTAATTTTAATGTC
Organism: uncultured Bacilli bacterium; assembly: GCA_944350305.1. Taxonomy (GTDB): domain Bacteria; phylum Bacillota_I; class Bacilli_A; order RF39; family UBA660; genus CALVVN01. The sequence goes on along the minus strand of CALVOO010000012.1, from coordinate 17,914 downwards.
TACCTCTTTTTCATTAACAATGTAATCAATTAATTCATACTCGCGCATTATATCTTTTACAGCGCTTTCTTCTATAACATTTTCACTTTTTAACGTAATACTAGTCCCACCCATAAAATCTGTACCAAAATTTACTTTTTGTATAAAGGCAAATACAACAGCACATATTATCAAAATAACATAAGCAACAATAAATTTTATTGAATGACGCATAAAGTTCATATTTTTTCTTTCATTAACTTTACCAATAAACACATTTGTATTTAAATACACGAAACCTTTTAAAATAATTCTATTAATTATAATCATAGTTATCATTGTTACTATAATTGTTAAAATTAACATAGAACCAAAACCTTTTACGGAGCTTTCGCCAAACATAAATAATATAACAGCAACGATCAATGTTGTCATATTCGCATCTATTAGAGATACTAAACTCCTTTTATTAGCATCACTAAAAGCTTTGTCAAGTTTTTTACCATTATTAATTTCGTCTTTTATTTTTTCAAGTGTAATTATTGAACTATCAACAGCCATACCAATACCAAGAATTAATGCTGCTATTCCGGTTAATGTAAGTACACCATCAATAGCATTAAACATTGCTAAAACTATTACCGAATAAAATACTAAGCATATTGAACTAATAAATCCAGATAATCTATAGAAACATGTCATTATTAAAGTTATAACTATCAATGTAATGACACTGGCAATAGCCGCTATACGAAGAGTATCACTACCAAAGGATGCATCAACTGTTTTTGTACTAACTTCAGTAAGTTTGGTTGGTAAACTCCCTGAGTTAATTAAATCAACCAGTTCTTGTGCCTCTTCTTTTGTAAAATTTCCTTCAATAACCACATTACTACTAAAAGCATCCCTTACAGTAGCACTTGAAATACAAGCTGCATTGCTAGTTCCACATTCTTCTTTCATATTTTCAAAACTATGCTTACTTTCATCAAAGTCTAACCATATTACTATTAATTGATCATTACTGTTACTAACAGAATCAGTCACACGATAAAAAGTGTCATTATCTTTTATTTTAAGAGCTACTACTGGTTTTCCTGCCTGATTATAATCAAGACTAGCACCAGGAGAATCTAACACGTCTGAAGCCATTAATAACTCATCACTTGAATTTCTAAACGTTAAAACTGCTGGAGTACTAAGCCTTTTCCTTGCTTCCTCTTCATCAGTAACTCCAGGCAATTTAACACGTATTTTATCACCCTCAATACTAATTTCAGGTTCACTTACACCTAAAGTATCAATCCTATTTGTAATAGATTTATAAGTGGATGTAAGCATATCATTAGTCAATTCTTCATCTTCGTTTAATGGGCTAACCTCATATAAAACTTCAAATCCACCTTTTAAATCTAACCCATAATTAATACTACTTACCACTGGTTTTAAACTAAAAACTGTTATTACAACAATAGCAAACAAAACTAAAATACTTATTTTCAAATTGTTTTTCATATACTCACCTATAATAAACTCTCTTCTTCTGTTAAAAGCTCTCTATGACTATTTTTAAATACTTTTATCATATAGTCTTCTATTTTATATTTTTCTAAATGCATAATATCACTTACCATATCAAAAAGTGATAAATCTTTTGAATTTGCCCAGTCATTTTTTGATAAATAATTCCAAATATCTTCTTCTTTAATATAACTTAAACCCATTTTACATAATTCTATCTTTTTAGAATAAAGTGCTGGTTTAATTCTATTATATAATTCGTTTAATGATTTTATTTCGTTTTCCATTGATAACACCAACATTATTTTACCACTTAAAGAGTCAAAAAAAAAGAAAAAAATGGAGGGATAATTCCCTCACAATTTATATAAACGCCCAGCGACGTACAATATATTGTATGAAATAAAAGAAAAATATTTACACTTATTTAAAATTTTCACTTTTAAACAAATAAATCGATAAAGCAATAATTCCTAAACTTATCATTAATATTGCATCTTTCACTTCAATCTCATTAAGAATTAACGTAACTAAAACTGAAATTCCCATTGCCAAAGCAACTCCTAATAAGATAATATCAAAAATATTATTATATGTATTTGCTTTTCCAATCTTTGAACTTATAAGTTCTTCAACACTAATGCCTAAAATATTAGCTAACTTATTGATTGAATTAATATCAGGACACGATATATTCCTTTCCCATTTTGACACCGCCTTGTCAGTAACATTCATTTTATTAGCAAGTTCACTTTGAGTCATTCCTTTTTCTTTTCTATTTTCGCTTATTATTTCACCCATACTTTTAATTGACATAATAATTTTCTCTTTTTCTTAATACAATTATAAATTTATATGAAGTAATATCAACCGACTATAAGTTTAACTTTGTAAACTTATAGTTTACTTTATGATTTTTGATATAATAATTAATACTACACTAGGGACTAAAAACTCTAAAGTTCTAACTATTAAAAAAGTATAAAAAGGTGCTGAGTTTTCAATCTTATTATAATTAATAAAATCAAATACTATAAATATCAAAAAAACTACAAATAAAATTATAGATGCAAATAACGAAAACTTACGTACTCTATTTTTAATAATAATCACCTACTTAATTAATATAATCCGCTTTTGCGCATGCATTTAATTTTACACCTATTTCACTTAAAAAGTCATCTAAAGATTCACTACTTAACAAAACGTAAGAGTATTCAAAACCTTTTTCAACATACTTATCACCAACATACAATTCATAATAACTTGTATTACTTTTTTCATCAAAATTATCATAATCATTTACTTCCTCTAAAATTTTCATAACATCATAAGAATAAGAACCTTTAACTGATTTAGTATAAACTAGCATTGAATTACAATTTTGATTTGGTCTACAAGCTTTATATTCAGTAAACAACTCATAGGTTCCATCTTCATAAATTTTTAATTGCACTGGAATACAAGCATTATTTTTCAATGATACAGTAAAAATAACATCTCCAGGATTTTCAAGCGGTTCACTAGCTCTACTATAAATATCATCCTCACAACCAGTTATAAAAAGCGATATAATTAACAAAAGCAAACCAAATAAATACTTATTTTTCATATTTTCCTCCTTTTTCTATATTAATTGTATCACACTAATTCATATTCTCTAGCAATAATCCTATCATCAGAACAATATTTTATAACATATTCATTATCCTGTTTACAAATAACAATACCAACAGTACCATTTTCTTCTATTGTTTTAACATTCTCATCAATATAATTTATATATGTCATTATTTGTCCTGTATGTTCTTTCTTTAGTTCAGTTACTTTTAATTCAACAACCACATAACATTTATATTTGATGTTATATAAAAGTAAATCTATATAATTATATCTATTACCAAATTTAATTGGATATTCATTATCTATAAATGTAAATCCATTCCCAAGTTCTTTTAAAAAAGATGCAATGTCCTCAAGTATTAGTCTTTGCAATGTTTTTTCTGATATATTTTCGTAATTATTACTGTTTTTAATTCTTATTGGATTAGGAATCAAATCTTTTGGACCAAGAATTTCATTTTTGTTTAATTTGTTTCTTGATTTAATAGGTATTCTTCTATATTCATTACTTTTTATTTTATCTTGTAATTGTCTTTGTGTTAAATTATTGTTTTTAGATATATTTATATAATATATTATTTCATCATAATCATTTATTGATAATAATAGTAAATAATGTGACCACGTTAATTGCGTCAACATTGTTGTCACTTTCTCATTGCTAAATACATTATAGAATTTCTTCATTCTAAATAAAGTTCTTCTATTATATTTTTTACCTATTTCTATAACTAATCTTCTAGAGTATTCGTCTATGATATTATCTCCATATTTCCCACCCGCTTCATTTAATAACTTACCTATTTCAAAATATGTAATAACTTTATGCCTTTCTTTTGAATAATCTTTTACTCTTGAATATATTTCATTATCTATCAACTTATTTTTTTATCTTGTTATAATAATTCATATTACGCCTTTCTACGAACTACAAGTTTCAATCTTTAATTTATTATTCTTAATCATAAACATAATGCTACCATCCCTATCTGTTCTGTATATTTTTGAATCTTTTAAATTTTCTAGTACTTCATTATTTGGGTGACCATATCTATTATTTTTTCCTACACTTATTATTGAATACTTTGGATTAACTTCGTCTATAAATTCTTTACTTGAACTACTTTTACTTCCGTGATGTCCAACTTTTAATATATCTATTTCTTTTAAATTATACCTATCCATTAAATTCTTTTCAACTAAAACTCCAGCATCTCCCATAAGCAAAAACTTCAAGTCATTTATTTCAATTAATAAAACCAAACTATTATCGTTTTCATTATCATATAAATTATCATTAATATTATATATTTTAACGTTATCTATTTTTATAAAAGAGTTACCAAACTTTTTGTAGTTATATAGTTTTTCATATTCAGTAACCTCATCACTATTAATAAAACTCTGTTTTACATTCATACTTTGTTCAATGCATTTTGCTTCTTTAGCGTGATCCACATCTCCGTGAGTAATAAACATATAATCTATTTTATTAATACCTAAACTTTTATAAAAAGGCACTAAAGTGTCTTCACATATTGAATAACTACTATTTCTAACTGCCCAATTTTCCTTTTTATATGTAATTTTTCCACCAGTATCAATAATAATACTTTTCTTGTTTTCAGTAAGAATAAACATTGAGTCACCTTGTCCTACATCTAAAAAATAAAAATATGTGTTTTTATCTATTACATTACTGAATTTTATAATTAATATTAAAATGAAATTAAAAAATAAAAATTTAAATTGCTTTGTTTTAAAAAATAAAAATAAAAATATATAATAAATTAAAACAAATATTAAACTAATATATTTTATTACTATCATCATTTTAAAATTGTTTAATAATACAGTTAAGTATTCCATAATATCAATAAAAAAATAAAATATTTCTTGTATAAAAGGAATAATATATGTAATTAAAGCCAAAGGAAAAACAATGTAAGTAACAAAAGGAACAAAAATGATATTATTAAATATACTAAATAAATTCACTTCACTATTTAAATTGATTATAATAGGTAAACTACTAATTAATGAAATAATACTTATTAAGAGCAATATTTTAATTTTACTCTTGTTTTTTAGAAGAAAATTACTAATTATAAGAAAATATGTAACTATATATGATAACTGAAACCCTACATTATATATGTCATTGGGTTTTAATAGAAGTGATATAAAAAAAGTTAAAATTAAAATATTTTCAGTTTTAACATTCAGTTTAAAATACTTGTTTAATGCAATTAAAAAAAATAATATTGTTGCTCTTATAATTGATGGAGAATAACCAGTAATAAAAGTAAACAATAATAAAACCATAAATACTATAAATATCCTTTTAAACTCACCTATTTTAAATGCTTTTAATATATTTATTATTATAAGTGCAAAAATACTTACATGAAGTCCAGATAAAGAAAAAAGGTGCGTTATTCCGTTTTCTAAGTATATTTTATTTACCTCATTATCTAAATAGTTAGTATTCCCCAGTACAAAAGCATATATATAACTTGGTTCTTTAAATAGTTTAGTCCTTTCATATGCTTTATTTTTAATGATATAAAATATATTTTCACTTTGTCTTTTTACTTTGATTTTTTCTACTAAAATAGTATTACTTACACCATTATTTTCTAAATACTCTTTATAATTAAATCCATTGGGAATTGTATTATTATTTTGTAGAGTCAACTCTCCTATTATTTCTAAAACAGTTCCATACTTTATATTATTTTTTAAATATTGTTGTTCTTTATAAGTATCAATGTAATACTTAGCAATAACTTTTGTATTATGAACATTACCTTCAATTTTCAAATAGTCTCCATCTATTTCATATTCATTAACAAAAACTAAATAAGTATCTGCTTCAATAAGTTTTTCTGGCTTAAATACATTAATTCTAAATAATGTAAAAAAGATTATTAAAAAAAATAAAAAATAATAAAAATAATTAGACTGTAATATTGTTTTTAATATTTTCATATGTAGATTCGCCTATTCCACTTACATTTTTAATATCTTCTATAGACTTAAATCCACCTGATGTATCTCTATATTCAATTATTGCCTTTGCTTTAGTTTCACCAATTCCATTAAGTGACATCAACTCCTCTAAAGATGCAGTATTTAAGTTTACTAAACCTACTAAAGATTCACTATTTTCACTTTCATTAGTCTCAATAATTCCATAATCGCTATCTATTTCATAGTCATTTTCAATAGTAATATTTTCATAATTCTTAGAATTACTAGGAATAATTATCACAGTTTCATCTTTAAGTTTTTTACTAAGATTAATATTATCAGTTACAGCTTCATCAGTAAATCCACCAGCCTTTTCAATCACATCAATAACTCTAAAGCCATTAGAAACTTCATAAACACCAGGATTATTAACTTCACCCTTAACATCAACAAATATTGTTTCATCAAATATCTCTTCGACTATGCTTTCATTAAGAACTTCAGTTTCGTTTAAAGCGATTGCCTCAGTTTGAACGACAGTATTATCGCCTTTAAAACTAACATAAATTATAACAAAAGATATACAGGCAAATAAGAAAAGAAAACAACACACAAAATATTTTTGATACTTATAAAATACTAACTTAAATCTTTCTAAATCCATAAAACCTCCTTTCATAAAAAAACAAGTAATTAAACTTGTTTCTACTATTATTATTATAAAATTTTAAAATAAACTCTTTTAAATTTTTGATAGTTCTAATTTTCTTTTAGTAATTTTATTTTCAATTGCAATTCTCTCAACAATAAATATTGCAAAAATCAAATTAGAAGTAAAACTTCCACCATAACTTAAAAATGGAACCGGAACGCCAGTAAGTGGTATCAAAGCAAGAATTCCACAAAAATTAACGATAAGATGGAGCAAAATATATATAGCAACACCATAACAAATAATAGAATTTCTTAAATTATAAGAAGTTTTAGAAATTAGTACAATTCTATATAAAATAAATATATATCCGAGTATCATTAAAACTCCGAACACAACACCTAATTCTTCAATTGCAATCGGAAAAATAAAATCAGTATGAGCTTCAGGTAAATACAAATACTTTTGAGTAGAATTTCCTAAACCTTTACCAAATAAGCCCCCACCATTAATTGCAATAAAACCATTACATACTTGATAACCAGTTTTTTCCACATATCTAGTACAAGGAGCCTTAAAATTAAGCCTACTTTGTTGCTCTTCTGTCAAAAAACTAGTACCTGTTACTAAAAAAACAATTACAGCAATTAGTACACCGCCCGCCAATATTTTTAAACCCTTAGCAACAGTATTATTCTTAAGTGGAATACTAAGAAAAGTGAAAAATACAATTCCAGCTATAATAAGAGCTGTACCTAAATCAGGTTGAGCTGCTGTAAGCCCAAATACTAAAATACCAACTGATATAGGAATTAAGAAACCATATTTTTTATCTTTTCTTTTTTCATATTCTCCAAAAAAAACTCCCATATAAATTATTAAAACAGTTTTAGCAAATTCGCTAGGCTGAACAGAAAAAAATCCCAAATCGATCCAACTTTTAACATTATTAACTACAGTACCATATAATAATAAAAATAATAATAGCCCATTAATAGAGATTAAAGCAATTGGGACCAATGCTTTATATGCCTTAGTTGGAACTTTTAAAACAAGCAAAAAACCAATAAGATAACTAGCAACAACAAAAACTAATTGCCTTATAAAAAAATAATAAGGGCTTTCACCGTTTCTTAAAACTGCAGATACACTAGAAGCTGAAAGTACTAACAATATACCAATTGCTGAATATAACATAGCCATAAAAAGCAAAGGTTTATCTATTTTACTAAAAATACTTTTACCTTTCATATTATCACATATATATTTTAACATATTTTAAAAATCAATGAATAGTTTTTTTTTAATTTGGGTTAATTTATTGTCAAAAAGTAACATATTTGCGTACATTATTATAGGTAGTAAAAGGAGGTTAGTTATGTATTATTATGGATATAGTGGTGGATATGGAAACACTAACCCATGTTGTTATCCATCATATGGATACGGTAACGGCTATGGCTACGGATATGGTGCTGCAATAATATTAGTATTATTTATTCTTTTAGTAGTGGTATTTGGAGCCGGATTCATAAATTGCAACAATTAAAAAGGAAGAATTAAATCTTCCTTTTTAATTTATCAAATAGCTCATCATTTATATCATCTATCGATCTAATATTGCCGTCTTTTACACATTCTATTACGTCAAAACCATAAAGTTCAGATAGCTCTAAATATGCTTTTTCAGCACTAATTAAATGAGTTTCACTTTTTTCATGTTCATCCAAAGCTTCTGCTCTACCACTTTTTAAAATCAAACTATATTTATAAGGCATATGTAAAAATACAGTTAAATCAGGTTTAGGTAATTCTAATAACCCATATTCCAAATCTTCCAGCCATTTATACATTTTTCTTCTTTCTCTTTCATCCTCAATCTTTCCACCTTGATGAGCCATATTAGAAACAACATATCTATCCAAAAAAACATTGAATCCATCACGTAAGTATTCATTAACCTTATCAATATTATACTTTCTATCAGCAGCATAATATAAAGCCGCAACTTTTGCAGGAACATTAGTTGCACCTTCAGGGAACAAACATTCTCCAATCGCAGGTTTGCCTAAATAAGATCCACCAACAATCTTTCCTGTTGGACTTTCATAATTTGGAAATCCAAAATAAATTGACTTTATATCTTCCTTATTTAATCTTTCAATAAGCTTTTTAGTTTGAGTTTCTTTACCAGAACAATCAGTTCCTTCTATTAATATAAGTTTTGCCATAACAATAATCACCACTATATCTTTCTAGTCATTTTTTTCCCTTCATCAAATCCACAATCAGATGAACAATTAAAATCATAAAATGTACATCTTGCTCCATAAGTATAATTCTTAATGTCATTAACCAGATGACTATTTGATTCTTCTAAAACTCTTTTATATTTAAGTAAAGTTTCTCTGGTTTTTAACATGATTTCAAGTTGCGCCGAAGAGCATAACCTTTCTTTACATTTTAAAATAAAATCATCATACTTGCCAACTTCACTAATTAAAACAAGTTCTCCTTGCGGGGTAACATCTTTGACTACCGACATATCAGCTAACCATTCATCAGTCAAGATCTTATCATCAGCAATAATTGGCGGAACAAAATATTCTTTTCCATCTAACATTTCTAATTGATAATCCAAAGTTCTATGTCTTTGTGCTTGAGCATACTGAGCAAAAGAACCTTTATATATTGTTGAATAAACATCTCCGAAATGCTCTTCTCTTTTTTCTAAATCTTTACCAAACATTGACAACGTTCTATGTTTCTCATTGCGCATCAACTGCGGTATTAAAACATTTAAATTATCTAACTCGTTAATAAACTCAGTCATGCTAACAATTAATTTTGATTCAAAGTTATTTGCATTAGCACTATGCCTGTTTATATAATCTAACATCCAAGAAGCAATATAGTTTATTTGTCTAAGAGAAGTAGAATATATCATTTGAGTTGGCATAAAAACAGTTAATAAGTATCTAGCATTTTCCTGTGCTAATTTTTGTATTTTAGAATCACTAAAGATCTGCCCATAACTCTCTTTAATTTTAATTTTAAATATTTCAATCCATTTATTATATAGACGTTCTTCATCTTCAGTAATAATTGACCCAATTTGTCTAGCAATTGGAGTATATCTTGCTGACTTTTCGCTTGTGGTATATTGATGTTCGTTATTCAATACCATAGCTAAGATTTTAGGTAAGTTTTGAATATTAAAACTAATCAAAATGTGGTCATAAACACTATGATGACCATTATTTAAAGTAAGGTCAACTCTTTTTAAAGTTTTTTCTAAAGATTCATTTTCTAAATGTAAAAAACCTTCTTTATCATAACAAACTCCAGCAATTTTACCAGATAATTCAATAGCTTTTTTACTATCAAATGTACCATCCTGTTTCAAAAAATAATTAGGTAGTATACCTATTTCAATTTTTATCCTTTCCATAATCTCCTCCTACCCAAGCTATTCTTTTACTAAATCAATACTACCACAATTCAACAAAACAAATCAACATCATTTGCTATTTTCTTACTTTTTTGATAAAATACATATCACTGGGGTGTAATATGTTAAAAGAATGTGATATTTTAGATGAAAAAGTAAAAATATTAAGAAAAAAAAGTGAAAAAGTTACTTTTCCATTATCTAAAGAAGATAAAAAATTAATAAATGAAGCGATAGATTATTTAAGAAAAAGTCAAGATGAAGAATATGCAAAAAAATATGATATACGTGGAGGAATGGGCCTTGCACTTGTACAATTAGGTGTATTAAAAAGAATATTTGTAATTTCATACAAACATGAAGACGGACATTTTGAAGAATATACAGTAATTAATCCGAAAATGATAAGCCATTCAGAAGAACTAATATATGTTGAAGAAGGCGAAGGATGCTTAAGTGTGAACCGAGAAGTAGAAGGAATTGTACCTAGATATGCAAGAGTAACAGTTGAATACTATGATATAAATGGGCAAAAGACAGAAACAAGAGCCCGTGAAGAAATTGCAGTAGCATTTCAACACGAAATAGACCACTTGGATGGAATCCTATTTGTAGATAAAATAGACAAAAAAAATCCATTTAAAAACAAAGATATGATGAGACCAATTTAAGGTCTTTTTTTTATTAAAAAATTATTATATAATATTTAATATAAGGAGAATAGAAATGAAAAAAAACATATGGCGAATACTTTTTTGGGGTTTAATTTTAATTATGTGTTTAACACTAGGAATGGTTGGATATTTAGAAAGCAAAAGAATAAGTGATGAATCAGAAATACTACTTAACAAAATTAAAAGCATTTTAGACGATTCATACATAATACAAAGATATGAAGACTCAAATATTGTTATAGAAACAAAAGTCAAAGGTGAAAAATTAACAATAACATTTAGCAGTGCAAAAGAAAATGAATATACATATACACTAGATAATGACATATTAAAAACAGAATATAACAAAAATGATACAACTGCAAAAGATATTTTAATGGCTGTAACTGATTCAATTGCCGTTTTAAATGGTGAAAAAAGTAATGAAACATTCTCTATATTTCAAAACAGCCAAATAGACAATTACACATTAGATGAAGGAATAGAAATAATTTACAATTTAAACACAACGAAAGTATCATTAAATACTAAAGTTGCTGTTAAACCATTAATCATAGAAAACGAAATTACATATTTCTTATATGAAGACTTTACTGAAGAAGACAAAGAAAACTACAATTTAATAAAAACTAAAAATAACTTAATATTCATTAGAGAAACTGAAACAGAATTTGCCATTGCAGAATTAAATAACATTACTGAAGACACAATAGAAAGTTTAAAAAACATAACAATATATTTCTATGGAACAGAATACAGTAACAAACTTGAAAATGTGGACTTTGAAAACAAAACAAACTATAGTGATGAATTAATAGAAATTACATTTAATCCAGAAAAAAATCAATACGAAACAAACAATATACCAAACGATTATGAATTTATAAAAGTAAAAATTAACATAGAATAAAAAGACTTGAGTAAAAGTCTTTTTATTTATCATCGAATCTAACACTAACAAGTTTACTTACTCCACTTTCCTCCATCGTAATACCGTAAAGCAAATCAACAAACTCCATAGTTTTTTTCTTATGGGTAATAATCAACAATTGAGTTTTACCTTTATAATTATTTAAATACTTACCAAAACGTTCAACATTTGCCTCATCTAAAGCACTTTCAACCTCGTCTAAAATCACAAATGGAACCTGTTTTAAATTCATAATTGAAAACAACAAGCTTATAGCAGTCAAAGTCTTTTCTCCACCACTTAGTAGTGAAATATTTGCTGGTTTTTTACCAGGTGGATATGCAATTATATCAATACCAGTTTCAAGCATATTAGACGGATCAGTAAGTTCAAGATGAGCTTCACCACCATTAAATAAATCTTTAAATACTTTATTAAACTCAATATTAATTTTATTAAAAGTTTTAGAAAACTTATCAATCATCTCTTCATCCATATTTTTAATAATTTGAAGTAAATTAGATTCGCTAGTTTGCAAATCCTCTTTTTGACTAACCATAAAAGAATATCTTTTATTTATCCTATCATAGTCTTCAATACTATTCAAATTAACATTACCTAATAACTTAATATCTCTTTTCAAATCAGCTACTTTTAATCTTGCTTCATCCTCATCCATATCTAAAACATAACACTGTTTTGCCTTTTCATAAGTCAAACTATATTCTTCATTAAGTTTAATAAGCAAATTATCAATTAAAATATTATCTTTAGTAATATCAATTTCCAACTTATTAATATTTTCAATTTCAGATTTTTCATCATTATTAGCTTTTTTAATAATAATTTCAGATTCACTAATATAATCCTTAATACTATTTTTATCCTTAATTACACAATTAAGATCATATTCAAGTTCTTTCTTAATATTTTCAAGTTTATAATATTCATCCATAACACTAGCAACACTTTTATCTATTTCTTCTTTAGAATTACTAGACAAATCACTAATTTCATTTAATAACTTCTCATTTTCAAGTTTATCACTATTAAGTAGAGATTCTTTATTAGAAATAAATTCTTTAATACTAACAATTTCAATATTACTTTTATATACTTGATTTTTTATCTCATTAAATTTGAACTCTAATTCCTTTTCTTCCTTTAAAATTTCCTCTTTTCTAACACCAATATTTTTAATTGTTTCCATAATAGATTCAAGTTCATACTTTTCACTAATTATAGAATTATTAGTTTTTAAAGATCCTCCAGTCATAGAGCCACCGACATTTATAACATCACCATTCAAAGTAACTATTTTATACCTATTATAAATTAACTTACTAATTCTAATCGCATCATCAATAGATTTAACAACTAAAGTATTTCCTAACAAATTACTAACAATATTAGAATAAATAGTATTATAGGTAACCAAATCAGAAGCTATGCCTACAAAAGATTCATCACTTTTTATTTTATCAAGAATAACCTCGTCAACTTTTTTAGGTTTAATTACCGAAATTGGCAAAAAAGTTGCACGACCACTTTTCTTTTCCTTTAATAAACTAATGCACCTCTTTGCAGTATCTTCATCATCTACAACAATATAATTTTGAACACCTTGTATTGCAACAGTAAGCATATTTAAATAATCATTATCAGCCGAAATAATATTACCAACTACATCATGAACATTATCTATATGACTATTTAAAATAAACTTAACACTATAAGGCAGTAACTCATTATTTTGAATATTATTTTCAAGAATTTGTTGTTTATTTTTAAGAGTTATTTCCTGTCTAACAATATCATTATATTCAGATTTAATAATTTCAAGTCTTTTATTAAGTGAATCATTATCTTTACCTAATTTTATTAAATAATCATTAAGAGATTTTTCTTCATCTTTTTTATCTAAAATAGCCCTAGACAAAGAATCAATTTCATTTTGCACTAATAATTGTTTTTCTTTAACAGCAATCAAATTATTCTTAACTTCATTACTATCTTTATCATATTTAGTTCTTTCAATTAAAAGTTCTTTCTTTTGAAGCGTACTAGACAAGTCACTAACAACTTTAGTCAAATTTTCCCTAACTTCATTTTCCTTTGATTCAAGTTCAATAAGTCTAATTTTATTTTCTTCAATAGTAGTTTCCAACTTTCTATTTTCACTAGTTTTAAATGCAACACTTTCTTTTAAAGAAGAAATCCTTTTTTTATTTTCTTCCAAAGTAACATATTTCTTAGAGATATCATTTGTAATAAGCGCAACATCAACACTAATTAATTCATTTTTAATTTCATTATATTTTTTAGCTTTTTCTGACTCCTTTTTTAAAGGTTCTACTTGTGACTCTAGTTCATTAATAATCATATTAATTCTAGATAAATTATCATGTGTTTTAGCTAATTTTCTTAAACAATCTTCTTTTCTTCTTTTATACTTCAAAACACCAGCAGCTTCTTCAAAAATCACCCTTCTATCTTCTGCTTTATTAGAAAGAATTTCTGCAACCTTACCTTGTGCAATAATATTAATACCATCTTTAGTACTAAAACTATCTAAAAACAAATCAGTTATATCTTTAAGCCTACATCTTTGCCCGTTTAAATAATATTCATTTTCACCTGATCTATAAACAATCCTTTTAACTTCAACAGTATCATAATCAATATTAAGATCATGATTTGTATTATCAAAAGAAATAGAAACAGAAGCAGTATTCTTAGCATCACGTGACTTAGAGCCATTAAAAATAACATCGCTCATACCACTAGAGCCCCTTAAAGTTTTTACAGACTGCTCACCAAGCACCCATTTAACAGCATCAACTATATTACTTTTACCACTACCATTAGGTCCAACAATACCAGTAAAAGTCTTATTAAGTTCAATTGCCATTCTGTCAGCAAAACTTTTAAAACCATTTATTTTAATTTCTTTAATATACATTATTTTACACTTCCCTACGCGTGTTTACTTAAAGCTTTCTTTGCTGCATTTTGTTCAGCTTCCTTTTTACTGCCACCAATTCCATGACCATAAACTATACCATCGATAATAACATCAACTTCAAAAGTCTTCTTATGAGCAGGACCACTTTCATTAGTAACAACATAACTTATAGTCTTTTGTTCAGTCTGCATTTGTTCTTGAAACATCGTTTTATAATCCTTTAAAAAATCCACATTACTTTCAATATATGGAACAATAAGTTCAAAAAACAACTTTTTACATACAGGGTAACCTTTTTCCAAATAAATAACACCCATCATGGCTTCAAAAACATCAGCAATAATTGTTTTATTAGGTGTTTTAACACTATTACCAAGTCTAATATAATCTTTCAATCTAATTTTCTTAGAATACTCATAGAGTGCGTTTTCGCAGACATAAAGACTTCTCATTCTACTCATTTCGCCTTCTTTAAAATGTGTACATTCATACAAATAATGACTACAAAGAAGTTCTAATACTGCATCACCTAAAAATTCTAACCTTTCATAAGAAACAGTATTATGTTCATTCGCATACGAAGTATGAGTAAGAGCAACATTTATTAAACTATTTTCATCAAATTTAATTCCGTAAGAATCTAGAAGTTTCATACTATCACCTATTTAATTATAACAAATCTATGTAAAAATTGGTATAAGTAATTTATTTTTTATATTTTTTTTAGTATAATTATATTATTATGAAAAAAATATTAGTTAGGCTTATAAATTTATATCAAATAATGCCACTTAGTTCTCACACATGCTGTAGATTTTATCCTACATGTTCTGAATACACAAAACAAGCAATTATAGAATATGGATGCATAAAAGGAATATATTTAGGTTTAAAAAGAATATTAAAATGCCATCCATTTGGTAAATATGGTATTGATTTAGTGCCCATAAAGGAGAAAAGATGAAAAAGATAATATTATTAATAATAATGTGTTTTACATTAACAGGATGTTTTGAAGGAACAAATTTTAATGATAATAAAACATATGTAACAATATATCCAATAGAATATATTGCCGACTATTTATATAGTGATTATTCAGAAATTAAAAGCATATACCCTAATGAGATAAATATAGAAGAATATTCTTTAACAGAAAAACAAAAAAACAACTATTCAAAAGGTAATAAATTTATTTATAATGGAATTTCAAACGAAGTAGATTTAGCTGTAGAATTTTTAAATAAAAACAAGAATTTAGAAATAATAGACACGATGAAAAATATGAATTACAAGTATGGTATTGAAGAACTATGGCTTGATCCATCGCATTATTTAATGATGGCTAGGAATGTAAAAGAAAGTTTAATTGATTATGAAGACAATATTTATACAAAGGAAAAAATAGAAGAAAAATATGGTGAATTAAAAATAACAATTTCTGAAATAGACGTAGACTTAACTATGATTGGTAAAAATGCAAGCTACCATAATATTATAGTGGCAAATGAAGTTCTATCATTTTTATCAAAATATAATATAAATGTAGTATCACTCGATACAAATAATAGCGAATATGAAAAAAATTATAAAACAGCTCTTACACTAGCAAGCGATGAAGAAGTTTTATATTTATACAAATTAAAAGGTTATGAATTAACAGATAGTTTAAATTCTTTAGTTAATACATATGATTTAGAAGTAATTGAAATAGACGATATGGTTAATTTAACTGAAGAACAAAGAAAAAATGGAGAAAATTATATAACTATTATGAATGATAACATTGATAACTTAAAAAAAGAACTTTTAAAATAAGTTCTTTTTTTCTAAAACAATGTATTTTCACGTTTAATATCAAGCACTTCATAGGCTTTTTCAGTTGCAATTCTACCGCGAGCTGTTCTTTTTAAATAACCTTCTTGAAGTAAAAAAGGTTCGATAACATCTTCAATATTAGTACTTTCTTCACCGATTGTCGAAGCTATACTATCAATTCCAACTGGTCCACCATTAAACTTATTAATAATACTACCCAAATATTCCAAGTCAACTTTATCTAATCCAGTCTCATCCACACCAAGCCTTTTTAAAGCTTTTAAAGTCACATCATCAGTAATAACACCATTACCTTCAACCAATGCAAAATCAGCAACTCTTTTTAATAATCTATTAGCAATTCTAGGAGTTTTTCTACTTCTTTTTGCAATTATTTCAGTGGCAGAGTCTTCAATATTAACATCAAGCACACCACTACTTCTTTTAACAATTTGTTTTAATTCTTCTTCAGTATAATACTCAAGCTTACAAGTAATACCAAACCTATCTCTTAATGGGCTAGATAAATCCCCTGCTCTAGTGGTTGCCCCAATTAAAGTAAAAGGTGGCAAATCAATTTTAATATTACGAGTTTGGCCTTCATTCCCAATAATAATATCTAATTGGTAATCTTCCATCGCACTATATAAAACCTCTTCAATATATCTAGGCATTCTATGAATTTCATCAATAAACAAAACATCTCTAGGTTCAAGCGAAGATAAAATTGCCGCTAAATCTCCCGTTTTCTCAATAGTTGGACCATTTGCAGTTTTAATATCTACTCCAAGTTCATTAGCAATTATATGAGCCAAAGTTGTCTTACCAAGCCCAGGTGGTCCATATAGCAAAACATGATCCAAAGTTTTATCTCTAAGTAAAGCAGCTTTGACAAAAACTTTAACATTTTCTTTAACTTCAGTTTGACCAATATATTCATCAAAATTAATCGGACGAATAGATTTATCATAGTTATCAGTTACTTGTTCTTCATAATCCAATATTTTATCCATAAAACCTCCTATTTTAACAATAATTTAAGTGCTTGTTTAACTTGTTCTTCAATAGATAAAGAACTATCTACATCTTTTATAATACGTTTTATATCATTATTTTTATAACCTAAGCTCATAAGAACACTTATAAGTTCTTCATTAGTATCAGGCTCATCAGATTTACTCACTAGCTTACCCTTTAAATCCAAAATAATCTGTTTAGCAAGCTTTTCACCGACTTTAGGAAACTTTTTCAAATAAAGCAAATTTTCCCTATCAATAGCATCGATAACACCACTTACAGTTCCAGTAGCAAGTATTGGAAGTGCAACCTTTGGTCCTAAACCTTTAAC
>CALVOO010000011.1 GCA_944350305.1 uncultured Bacilli bacterium | reverse complement strand
CTTGATATAACTGAGATGTAATAAAAAATAAACAGAATATTCATGAATGAAATACATTGCAAGTATTATAAAATACATTTGATGTATAAGAAATACACATAGTATATTTTATAAATGATATAAAATTATTATTTATGTTCAAAATATAAGTTTCAAAATTGTTTCAAAAAACATTCATTGACGTATAAAAAACAAGATGATATTATCTTAATATGAAAAATTGAAAGCAAGAAACTAAGTTAGAGAAATCTAGCTTTTTTTCTTGCTTTTTGTTTTTTAAATAAATTAAATGGAGGTTTTAACTATGGCAGAAACAAACCAATTACTAATAAATTACTACAAGAAAGAAGAAATGAAGAAAGTCAAAAAAATGATGGAAGAAAAACTGGAAGTAGGAGAAATTTTAAAAAATGTTAATATGGAATGGATTAGCAAAGAAGAAGTTTTAAACATACTAGGAGAAGATTATGAGCCAGTAATAAAAGAAAGTAAAATGGCAAATAAAGATAAAAGCAAAAATGTGCTTAATACACCCAGTGTAATACAAAATACACCAATGGAAATAGCGGAAAAATACAAAAAGTATTTTGAAGAATATAACCAAAACAGAAAAGAAATTTGCAAATATAAGAATATTAGCAATGGAACATTTCAAAAATATTTAAGATTGAATTATTTAATACCAGAATTACAAGAACTTGTAAATAATAAAAGGTTAGGAATAAATTCAGCAGAACATATAAGTTTTTTAGATGAAAAAAAATCAATTAAAAATAGCAGAAATAATACAAAATTATAATTATGAAATTACAGATAGCATAGCTAAAAAAATAAAGAAAGATTTTAGAAAAAGTAAAAAACTAGGTGAAAACTATATTCTAAGTAAGGAAAAATTAGAAAGTTATAAAAATGAGAAGAGTTTTAAATTAACTTTTACACAAGAAGAAATACAAAAGTATTTTAATGGCATGCCAAACAAAAAAATAAAAGAATATATTATAAATATTTTAGAAAATACAAAAGATGTATGAGGTACAGCTTATGGATAATATTGAAAAACAAAAGATAAATACTAAACTATTACAAGAAAAGATAGATGCTAATTTATTAAATGGAAGTATCGAAATAACACTTTTAAACAGGATATACAAAGATAAACTAATAGATGAAAAAATATACAAACAAGCAAAAGAGAACATCATAAAGTTTTTTTGATAACAAATAAAATCATAGCAATAAAAAGTCATTGTGCAAAAAATATGATATAATACAAATAAGAAATTTATTATACGTACAGGTGGTAAAATGAACTATATAGAGGAAGCCAACAACGAATTGAAAGAATATTTTAAAATATTAGAACCAAATTTTCCGGAGTGGTTAAATGAGTATATTGAGACAAAAGAACTTTTATCTCAAAAATATATAAGTATAACATGTGGGACAATATATTCTGATTTATTCGAAAGCAAATTTTTCTTTTCAAGTTTAGATCACTCAATAGCAGTTGCATTAATAGTGTGGCATTTTACTCATGACAAAAAACAAACTATAGCAGGGCTCTTCCACGACATAGCAACACCGGCATTCAAACACTGCGTAGATTTTTTAGATGGAGATTATATGAATCAAGAATCAACAGAAGACTTAACATCCGACATTATTAAAAATTCTAGTGACATTATGAAACTCTTAAAAAGAGATGAGATAAAACTTTCTGAAATAGATAATTATCACTTATATCCAATTGCTGACAATGATACACCAAAATTATCAGCAGATAGATTAGAATATTCACTATCAAACGCATTATTTACTTATAGATTATTAGAGAAAAGTGTAATAGAAGAAATTTATAATGACATTGAAATTCAAAAAAATGAAAACAATGAAATTGAATTAGGATTTAAAACAAAAAGAATAGCGAGAGAATTTGTTAAAGTAACTAGCAAATTATCAATAATATATAGAGAAGACAGAACGAGATATTCCATGCAATTTATCGCAGATATACTAAAAAAACTTAGTGAAGATAATAAAATATCAAAAAAAGATTTATATGAACTCAAAGAAAGTGAAATAATAAACATAATTGAAAAATCCAAATACAAAAAAATATTTAATATTTGGAAAACTGCCAAAAAAGTAAAAACATCAAAAGAGGAACCCAAAAATGTATATTATGTCAATCACCCAGCAAAAATTAGATATATTGATCCATTATTAAATGGAAATAGAATTTCAAAAAAATGTAAAATTGCAAAAAAAATATTAGATAAAAATCTATCATATGATATGAATAAATATGTTTATTTAGATTTAGAAATGTAAAAGGTGTAATGTATGATAAAAGAAGAAAAATACCAAAAAATTGAAAATTTTTTTAAAAAAGACTTAGAAATAAAGCAAATATTAAATGCGATAATACCTACAGAGACAGATTTTTATGATGAAGAATCAAAAATAAATTATGCAGATAAGTTAATTAAAGAAATCGAAAGAATAAATTTTTTAATAAATCAAATTATTAATGACTTTAATATCCCAGCCCATATAAAAGAAACATTTGCAACTAAAATTAAACAAATAGAACAAAACATAAACGGAAGCGAATTTTATAATACTTTAAATCAAGGATTATTAAAAACATTACAATATATTAAAAGTAATATTGGCAATTTAAGACCTGAATTTGTAGATTCTGTTAGAAAAGGATTGAAAGGATATTATTTGTTTTATGGTGAAAATGTTGAAACACCTATAACGATTAATGAATTTTTACATTATATTCATAGTTACATAATAAACAATGAAAAATTTTATGAAGACATACCTGAAATTAAGAGCAAAAAAGAGAATCAAACAGATGAATGGGAGGGAATATTTTTAAGAGGAAAGATAGACGAACTTGGAGAAAAATTATTTGATGAAATTTTAAAAGATAATATAAATAGCGATAGAATAGACATATTAAGTTTGACAGACAAAATATTAATAATGGCACGTAATTTAGGCCACGCAACAGTGTTTGAGATTGATACTACAGATAAAGAAAAAATATTTGTAAGATATTTTATACCTAAAAACAATAATACAAATATGATAGCAAATTTAAAAGGAATAAACGTGAATAAATCAGAATTTGCAGTTGGCGATTTTTTGACAAATAAAGAAAATTTTTCAAATGATATAATAACTCTTATGAAAGGAATTGCAACAGATTTAGATATGAAAATAAACAATAATTACCAATAAATCGAAACTTTAAAAGGAGAATAAAAATGAAAAAAGCATTAAAAATAATTTTATTCATAGCATTATTTATAGTAATAATAATAAGTTCACTAGTTATATGGGATTTAATTCAAGAAAACAAATTAAATGAGGAACTAGAATACATAAGTGAACTAACTAATGCAGAAAAAATTGATGTCGAAGAAATCTATGATGTATTAAATCGAACAATTACAAAAGGAGATTACAAAGAAGTAGAAAAATCATTTAAAAATTACTTAAAAGACAACTTTGACAACACTTTAAAAATAGCAGAAATTTTAAATGATGAAAATTTAGTAAATATATTAACAGCAGAAAACTACAAAAACGATGGAAAAGATTTTCTAAAATCAAAACAATACATAGAAGATACAAAAAACAAACTTACTGAATATAAAAATACATATTTAGAATTTTTTACTGAAGAAAAAGCAATGTCATACATAGAAGATAAAAACCTAGACGAATACTATATCGAATTGTATAAAGAAGAATACGTAGGAGACATCGAACACGAAAACGGAACAGAAGAAGTAGAAAAATCGCTTAACGAAATACTAGATATGCTAAATATATATGAAGAAGTTATTAACATGCTATCTAGTAACAAAGATAAATGGAAAATAGTTGGAGAAAATATAGTTTTTGATAATAGCGAACTATCAAATAAATACGATGAACTAATCAATAAAATATAAAAATATCCTAATGTAACCTACCTGTAACATTAATAATAATATAATTATTAACGAAAAGGAGAAAAGTTATGGAAATATTAAAAGTTGAAAATTTAACAAAAATATATGGAAAAGACACAACAAAAGTTATCGCATTAGATAATATCTCGTTTACTATTGAAAAAGGAGAATTTGTCGCAATTGTAGGCGCTAGTGGAAGTGGAAAATCAACATTATTACACATTATAGGTGGAGTTGATAGGCCAACATCAGGAAAAGTATACATTGACGGAAAAGACATTTTCAAACTAAACGATGATAAATTAGCAATTTTCAGAAGAAGACAAATAGGATTAATATACCAATTTTATAATCTAATACCAATATTAAATGTTGAAGAAAACATTTCATTACCATTATCATTAGATAACAGAGAAATAGACAAAGAGGAATTAAACGAAATGCTAAAATTACTAGGATTAGAAAACAGAAAAAAGCATTTACCAAACGAATTATCAGGAGGACAACAGCAAAGAACCAGTATCGGTAGAGCTTTAATAACAAAGCCAACAATAATACTAGCTGATGAACCAACAGGAAATTTAGATTCTAAATCAAGTGATGAAATTGTAGCTTTACTAAAAAAATCAAATAAAGATTTAAAACAAACGATAATTATGATAACACATAATATGGAAATAGCGAAATATGCAGATAGAATAATAAAAATAGAAGATGGTAAAATTGTTGGGGAGGTTTAAAATGGACCTACTAAACAAACTAACAATAAAAAATTTGAAATTAAATAAAAAAAGAACAATTGTAACAATAATTGGAATAATCTTGTCCGTTGCATTAATAACTACCGTATCAACAATATATGCAAGCGGCGTAAAATCATTAATAAACTTTGAAATTTATCAAAAAGGTAATTTTCATGTTGCCTTTTATAGTGTACCTAGTGAAGAAATAGAAACATTTAAAAACAATCGAGCAATTGAAGATATAAATATAACAAAAAACATTGGATATGCTAAAATTGATTCAAAAAACGAATATAAACCTTACGCGTACATAAAAGCATTTATACAAAAATCATTAGAAAATTTATCAATAAAATTAGTTGAAGGTAGATTGCCAGAAAACGAAAACGAAATACTAATTCCGACCCATTTAAAAACTAATGGAAGAATTGATTACCAGATTGGAGACACAATAACTTTAGAGGTTGGTAAAAGAGTAGATAATGAAGGTCACGAATTAACACAAAATAATCCATACAATCCAGTTAATATGACAGAAACAACAGTAGATATGGAAACCGGTAAAGAAGAAACCAACTACATAGAAAAAAGTGAGGAAAAAATCATTGATACAACCACAAAAACATACAAAATAGTTGGAATAATAGAAAGGCCAGCATCAAACATAGAAGATTACATTGCACCAGGATATACACTAATAACATATACAGATGAAAAAAACTTTGAAGGAAACGTCGATTTATACATACTTTATAACGAAAAATCATTAAAAAACATATATAAAATAACAGCTAATATTTTAGAAATCGATGAAGATCTATTTGAAAAAGCATATACAGGAGTATCAAATGCAACCTACGAAGAATATGAAAAAATAAATGAAGAACTAAACAAAGCAAAATACGAAATAAGCATTAACGACTACTTAATAAGTTTAGAAACAAACCCTATAAGCGGCAGCGGCGTAGGAGGACTAGGTATAGTAGCTGGAATTGTAATAACAATCATAATTATTACATCAGTATTTTGCATAAAAAATAGCTTTGACATATCAATAACAGAAAAAATCAAACAATATGGTATGTTAAAAAGCATAGGAGCTACAAAAAAACAAATAAAGAAAAATGTTTTTTATGAAGCCACAATATTAGGAACAATTGGAATACCATTAGGTATTATATTTGGCCTTTTAGCATCATACATACTAATTATAATAAGTAACTACTATTTAAAAGACATGTTAACTGACAACCTAAAACTTATATTTTCATTCTCATATTACGCAATAATTTTAGCAATTCTATTAGGAATAACAACAATATATTTATCAGCATTTAAAAGTGCAAGAAAAGCTTCCAAAACTTCACCAATAGATTCAATAAGAAACAGTTCAAATATCAAAATAAACAAAAAGAATCTAAAATGTCCAAAACTAATAAAAAAAATATTTGGAATTGGTGGAGAAATATCATACAAGAACTTAAAAAGAAACAAGAAAAAATATAGAACAACAACAATATCAATAATCGTTTCAGTAACAGTATTTATCGCATTATTCAGTTTTATGAAAGTCGCATTTGACATGGTAGAAAACGAACTAAATATTAGTGAATATAACATTTATCTATCGAACAGTGGAGAAGATAATAATTTAAATAAATTTATTGACACCACAAAATTTGACAACATCGAAAATTATACAATACTTAGACAAGCTACAATAAAAACTAATCAAAATTATTATAGCGAAGAATATATCGACTGGTTAAAACTAGAACTAGATCCAAGCGTAGAAAACTATATCAACATAATAGCAGTTGGAGAAGAACAATACAAAAAATACATAGATTCACTAGGTTTAAATTACGAAGAAGTAAAAGACAAAATAATACTATCTGACTACGCATACATAACCAAATACGATAATACAAAAAATAAATTCCTTAATAAATACATGAGAATTAACAATTTAGAAAAAGGGGATATAATAAATGGTACAATTAATAACGACGATAAAATCAATTTAGAAATTGCATTTATAACAGAAAACAAACCATTTGGATTAAAAGATAAAGAAAGTTCACAATTCATTATAAGTGATGAATTATTTGAAAAACTATTTACAACAAAAGATATAGAAATATTCTATAACTCAAGTAATGCAAACAAATTACAAGATCAAATTGATGAATATTTAAAAACTGAAAACTACTATTTAAACAATTTAGAAGAAAATGTTAGAATTATGAACAACTTATTCACATTAATTGGAATATTTTTATACGGATTCATAATAGTTGTATCACTAATAGGAATAACAAACATATTTAACACAATAACAACAAATATGGAACTAAGAAGACAAGAATTTGCAATGTTAAAATCAGTTGGAATGACAAAAAAAGAATTCAATAAAATGATACGCTTAGAAAGCATATTTATGGGAATAAAGTCACTAACAATAGGAATAACATTAGGAACCATTTTATCATACACCATACAATATTTCTTAATAGAAGATAGTGGGATACCATACAAATTCCCATTAACAGGAACAATAATATCAATAGTAACAGTATTTATATTAATATCAATAATAATGAAATATTCAATAAACAAGATAAACAAACAAAATACAGTAGAAACAATACGTAACGAAAACATTTAAAAGGGCAAAAGCCCTTTTAAAAATGATATAATATAAAAGAAGGGAGTTTAAAAATGAATATTCTATTAATAGAAGACAACCTATCCATAATAAAAGGACTAACATACTATTTTAATAATAACGGATACAATCTTGCATACAAAACCAAAATAAAAGATGCAATAAAATATTTAAAAGAAAACAAACAAATAAATCTAATAATTTTAGATATAACATTACCCGACGGTAATGGAGTAGAATTATATAAAAACGAAATAATTAACTTAAAAATACCAACAATATTTTTAACAGCAAAAGATGATGAAGATGAAATAGTCAAGTGCTTAAACTTAGGTGCAGAAGACTACATGACAAAGCCATTTAGTACAAAAGAACTACTAGCAAGAATAAACAAAATAATAAATCGCTCACAAAACCAAAATAAAAAACAAATAAAAGACATTACATTTGATTTAGATAAAATGACATTATATAAAAATAATATAGAAATCAACTTAAGTCCATTAGAACTAAAAATAATTAACTTACTATTTGCTAATACAAACAAAGTAATAAGAAGAGACGTAATACTAGATAAAATATGGGAATGGACGGGAAATGATGTAGATAATCACACAATCACAGTTTATTTTAGAAGAATAAGAGAAAAAATAGGAACTGATATAATAAGCACAGTTAAAGGTATAGGATATAGAATAGATGAAAAATAAAATAGAATTAAAAAAATATACAAAACTAACTATTATGATAACAATAATATTTCTAACATTAACCCTAATTATAAATACATATGAATACAAAAAATACAACCAAAATTTCAACAATAAAATTGAAGAAATCATATATATATTAAAAAAGAAATATCCACTTATATTAGAAAACGAAATAATAACAATTTTAAATCAAGAAAATAAAAAAACAGATACATTTAAAAAATATGGGGTAAACATAGACAAAGAAGCAATTTTAATAGAAAATGACAAAACATACAATAAATTTATATTAATAAACATCGCGATAACAATAACTTTTACCATCATAATAACAGCAATATTCTTCATATATAATAGAAAAAAAGAAAAAAATATAGATGAAATCATAGAATATATAGAGCAAATAAATAAAAAAAATTATGAACTAAAAAAAAATAACATTTAAAAAAACAAATTATCAATATTAAAAAATGAAATATACAAAACGACCATAATGTTAAAAGAAACTGCAGAAAACTCAAAAAAAGATAAAATCAATTTAAAAAAATCATTAGAAGATATATCACATCAAATAAGGACGCCACTAACAAGCATTATAATAATGCTTGATAACATTATTGATGACCAAAAAATGGACGAAAAAACAAAAAATAACTTTATAAGAGAAATAAAACGCAACATTATAAATATAAACTTCTTAGTAGAAAATATATTAAAACTATCTAAACTTGAATCAAATACAATAGAGTATAAAAAAGAAAATGTGAATTTAATAACAATAATAGGAGATTCAATTAAAAACGTTTCATTATTATGTGATTTAAAAAATATAAAAATAATAGTTACCGGAGAAAAGAACATAAAAATACTATGCGATATCAAATGGCAAATAGAAGCAATAACAAATATATTAAAAAATTGCATAGAATATTCCGAAGAAAATCAAAAAATATATATTGAATATAGCCAAAATAACGTATATACTAAAGTTACAATTAAAGATTCTGGGAAAGGAATTGCAAATAAAGATTTACCAAATATATTTAAAAGATTTTATAAAGGTAAAAACTCGAGTAAAGATAGTATAGGAATTGGTTTAGCACTTTCAAAAGCAATAATAGAAGAAGATAACGGGAACATAAATGTAATTTCATCAAATAAAGGCACAATTTTTACTATAAAATATTATAAATAAAGGAGAAATAATGTTAGAAAATATTTTTGTATTAAACCATAGTTCAATTAAAATTAAAAATAATAAAACAATTTACTTTGACCCATATCAAATAGATAAAAACTATAAAGATGCAGATTACATATTTATAACACATAGTCACTATGATCATTATTCAGAAGAAGACATAGTCAAAGTCAAAAAAGCAGAGACAAAAATAATAATTACAATAGATCTAAAAGAAAAAGTAGAAAAACTTGGACTTGTGAGTTCAAATATAATAATAGTCGAGCCAAATAAAAAATACACAATTGATAAACTAAAGGTAGAAACTATACCGGCATACAACAATGAAAAACCATTTCACCCAAAATACAATAAATGGGTAGGATATATATTAGAAACATCAACTGGTAGATTTTACATTGCTGGAGATACAGATATTACAGCAGAAAACAAAAAAATAAATTGCGATATAGCTTTTTTACCAATAGGTGGAACATATACAATGAATTACAAAGAAGCAGCAGAGCTCGCAAACATTATAAATCCCAAAATTGTAATACCAGTACATTATGGTAGTATAATTGGATTAGAAGAAGACGCCTACAAATTTAAAGAACTAATAAATAAAACAATAAGGTGTAAAATTTTAATAAACTAGGTGATGCAATATGATAACTTATTTAAAAAGTATTAAATTATTAAATTTAGATGAAGAATATAACTTAATATGTGCAAAGAAAAATATACATAATAATTTATATCCTTGTAAAATTTTTCCGGAAAAAGAATTGGAAAAAATTATTTTTGATCCAATAACTATTTTTTATGGTGGAAATGGTAGCGGTAAAACTACATTATTAAATATTGTATCTAGTAAGCTTAATGCGGAAAAAAAGAATGATAACAAAAAAGGAGAACTTTATGATGATTATATATCCAAACTTAGTGATTTTGAACTAAGTTCAAATGGTTTAAAAGATATAAAGTTTATATCTAGTGATGATGTATTTGATTATATATTGGATTTAAGAGCAATAAATGATGATGTAGTAAGAAGAAAAGAATTATTAAAAGAAGAATAATATGAAAATAAATATAAACAAAATTATGCAGAAAATCAAATTACTGATTAAAAAAAAAAAAAAAATAAAGTTGATGCAAGAAGATATACAGTTTCAAAATATATTAGAACAAAATTAGGAAATAATACAATTTTAGAAAAGTCTAATGGTGAATCTGCTTTAGAATTTTGGCAAAATGAAATAAAAGAAAGTTCAGTTTATTTATTAGATGAGCCAGAAAATAGTTTATCAGCAGAAAATCAAATTAAACTGGCTTTGTATATTGAAGAATCTGCAAGATTTTATGATTGCCAATTTATTATTGCAACTCATTCGCCATTTTTTTTAAGCTTAAAAGATGCTAAAATATATGATATTGATTCTACCCCAGTAATTACAAAAAAATGGACTGATTTAGAAAATATGAAAGTTTATTTTAATTTTTTTCAAAAATATAAAGATGAATTTAAAGAAAAATAATTTTTAATAAGTTGTATAATTATACAGAATAATATATAATTTTTGTAGTGATATAAATGAAAAAAACTAAATTTGAAGAATATTGTTTATTATTTACAATATTTATATTTGGAAGTTTTCTAGGTTTTATATTAGAAAATCTCTACACCATTGTAGTTAAAGGACACTATGCTTTAAGACAAGGTTTAATATATGAACCGCTTATACCTATTTATGGATTAGGCGCTTTAACAATGTATTTTTTGTTAAAAGATAAAAATAAAACTGATAAATATTTGATTTTTAAAATATTTATAATAGGTTTTATAGCAGGAAGTTTAATTGAATATATATGTTCATACATGCAACAAAGTATTTTTGGTACAATATCTTGGGATTATTCTAAAAAAATGTTTAATATTAATGGCAGAATTAATTTATTTCATTCAGTTTTATGGGGATTACTTGGATTATTGTTTTATTATATGATATTACCTATGATTAATCTAATTAAAATAAAAGATAAAAAAGTAAAGTTGATGCTTGTTGTTATAACGTGCATTTTTGTAGTAGATTGCACCCTTTCAGCACTTGCTTGCTATAGACAAAAAGAGAGAAGAGAAAATTTAATGCCTAGCAACAAAATAGAAATTTTGCTGGATAAACATTATCCTGATGAATATTTAAACAGAATTTATAATAATGCTAAAGTAGTAAAAATAAAATGAAAAAACGGTGATAAATGTTTACTAGAAAAATTAAAATGATAAAATAAAATAAGATAAGATATAAAACTTAAAAGGAGGACCTATGGCATACATAAAAGTTGAAAATTTAACAAAAGAATATACAATGGGAGAAATTAAGTTGCTCGCCGTAGATAATGTTTCATTTGAAATTAATGAAGGAGAACTTACGGTAATACTAGGACCAAGTGGTGCTGGAAAAACCACAATCTTAAATATACTTGGTGGAATGGATTCACCTACAAGTGGAAGCATTATTATTGATGGAAAAGACATATCAAAATACAATGACAAACAGTTAACATATTATAGAAGAAATGACATAGGCTTTGTATTTCAATTTTATAATCTTGTACAAAATTTAACGGCATTAGAAAACGTAGAATTAGCAAGTCAAATATGTAAAGACACAATACCAGCGAAAGAAGTTTTAGACAAAGTAGGATTAACAAAAAGAATGAACAACTTTCCTAGTCAACTATCAGGAGGAGAGCAACAACGTGTTGCAATTGCAAGAGCAATAGCGAAAAAACCAAAACTATTATTATGTGACGAACCAACAGGAGCGTTAGATTCAGTTACCGGAAAAAAAGTATTAGAAGTATTACAAGATATAGGGAAAAAATATAACATAACAGTAGTAATCATCACACATAACCAAATAATTTCACAAATGGCAGGTAAAGTCATAAAAATGAAAAATGGAAAAATAAGCGATTTAATCATTAATAAAAATCCTAAAAACATTAAGGAGATTGATTGGTAATGAGCTTATTATTCAAAAACAGTATAAAAAAAATATTCAAATCATTTGGAAGATTCATATCAATCTCAATAATCATAATGCTTGGAACAGGTTTTTTTCTTGGACTAAAAGAAGCAACGCCAGGAATGTTTTATACTGCTGACAAATACTATGATGATAGCAAATTAATGGACTTTAAAATAACAAGCACATATGGACTAAATGACGAAGACATAGACTCACTAGAAAATCTAAGCAATGTTAAAAAAGTAATACCAACATATTCATTAGACACAGTAGCCAATGGTAAATCTATAAGATTACACGCGATAGAAAACGAAATTAACAAAGTACATCTAACAGAAGGACGCATGCCAGAAAACAACAACGAATGTGTAGCTGACAGTAACAAATACCAAGTTGGGGACATAATAGCATTCGATGAACCAAGTGAATACCTAAATATAAATGGATGCGAAGTAGTTGGAACAATAAAATCAGCACTATATATGTTCAGCAGCTATGGCATATCAAATAGTGGAGACGGAAAACTTGAATCATTTGCATTTATACCAAAAGAAGCATTTAATTACGAATACTACACTGAAAGCTACATAATCGCATATGGAACAGAAGAAACTAATTCATATGAAAATGAATATAGCGAAAAAGCAAACAAATTATATGAAGAACTAATATTATTAAAACCAATACGCGAATCAATAAGATACGAAGAAATAATGAAAGAAGCTTACGATGAGATTACAAAAATACAAAACGAATTAAACGAAGAAATATCAAAAAGCCAAACCAAACTAGATGAAGCAAAACAAGAACTTGATGAAGGACAACAAACATTAAACAAAACAAAAGAAGAAACACTAAACACAATAAACAAAAACTATAACAATCTTATTAACAGTAAAAATACAATTATAAACGAATTAAAAAACAACAACATTGAAGTAAGCAAACTAGGAGAGACAATAAGCATCTTAAATCAAACTATAACAAATCTTAAAGAACAACTCAATTTAATGGAACCAGATACCGAAGAATATAAAAATTTAGAATTACAAATAAACACACTAGAGACACAGTATAACAATTTAATAGAAATAAATACAAATTTAACAAAAATTGAAGAAGGCATTAAAGAAATCGAACAAGAAAAATATAATTTCGAGGTAAAAATTCAAGAAGAACAAGATAAAATAAATGAAGGTTATGAAGAATATTATGAAGGAGTAAACGAATTAGAAAATGCCAAAAGAGAAGCTGAAGAAGAAATAACCAAAGCAAAACAAGAACTAGAAGAAATCGAAAAGCCAGTTTGGTATTTACTAGATAGAAACGATAACACAGGATACCAAAACTATAAAGACGATGCAGAAAAAGTAGAAGCAATTTCCAAAATATTACCAGTTTTCTTCATTATAATCGCATTACTTATGTGTTTAAATACACTTAGTAGACTAATAGAAGAAGAAAGAACAGAAATAGGAATACTACAATCAAATGGATTTAGTAAAACAAGAATAATATCTAGCTACCTATATTATGTACTTACATCGTCAATAATAGGAATGATCGCTGGAATATTTCTAGGATATCAAGTCATATCAAAATTAATATACGGAGTTTTCACAGCAAATTACTATTTACCAGAATACATAGTAGTTGTAAACCCATTCACATTATGCACATTAATTATTTTTACCTTATTTTTAATGATAATGGTAACAATTATAGCATGCAACAAAGAACTAAAATGCAAACCAGCAGATTTATTGAGACCAAAAGCACCAAAGTCAGGAAAGAAAATATTTGTAGAAAGACTAAATTTCATATGGAACAAATTTAGTTTCATGACTAAAATTACAACTAGAAATCTATTTAGATACAAAAAAAGAATAATAATGACAATACTTGGCGTATCCGGATGCACAGCATTACTCCTAACAGGATTTGGACTAAATGATAGCATAAATATCATTTCAAAAATACAATATCAAGACATTATAAAATACGACGAAATGATAACATTAAAAAACGAAGTAAAAGAAATAGATGAAAAAACAAAAAATCTATTTAATCAAAACAACATATCAAATTACTTACTAATTAACCAAAATACATATACATACAAACACGATGGCAAAGAAGAAACTGTATATTTAATCGTGCCAAACAACACAAACGAATTAAACAACTACATATCATTAAAAAGTATAGACTCAGAAAAAGAAGTTACATTATCAGACGATGGAGTAACGATAACTAGTCAAATGGCAGACCAATTAAATGTTGATGTTGGTGAAAACATAAGCATAAGAAATAGTGACAATGAACTAATTATAATGAGAGTAGATAACATAGTGTACAACTACGTATCACATTACATATACATAAGTCCAGAATATTATGAAAAAATATTTAAGAGTATGCCAGAATATAACAATATACTAATAAACGCAAACTTAAATGAAAATATAGAGTTAGGAGAATATAACATATACACAATAACAAAAACAAGCGAAATAATAGAAACATTTGATGATCTTATAAAAAACATAAATAAATTAATAGTTTTAGTAATAGTATGTGCATCATTACTAGCATTTTCAGTATTATATAATTTAACAATTATCAACGTAACCGAGCGAAAAAGAGAAATTGCAACATTCAAAGTTTTAGGATTTAACAGCAAAGAAATATTTGTATTCATATATAGAGAAACCTTTGTATTAACATTATTTGGATCAATGCTTGGACTAATATTAGGAGTATTCTTGCACAAGTTTGTAATTTATACAGCTCAAACTGGAAACATATTATTTCTTTATAATATAGAATGGTACAGTTACATAATATCAGCTATCATCACAATAATTTTATCTCTAATAGTGCAATTAATAATAAATAAAACAATAAAGAAAATAGATATGATAGATTCATTAAAATACGTAGAATGATGAGAAAAAGAATTTACGAATTATTATTGGAAATACCAAAAAGTAAAGTTACGACATATAAAGAAATCGCCATTAAATTAGGAAATAAAAACCTATGCAGATATGTAGGAAACACTTTACATAAAAATCCAAATAAAAATAAATACCCATGCTATAAAGTAGTTAACAGCAAAGGAAAACTTAGCAATAACTATGCATTTGGCGGAATAGAAAAACAAAAAGAAGAATTAGAAAGAGAACAAATTGAGGTAAAAAATTACAAAGTAAATTTAGACAAATTTTTATATAAATTTAACAGTAATAAAAGATAAATAACAACATAAAATATTTTATAACAGACGCATTGACAAATAAATGTACGTGTTATAAAATTGGAACAAGGAGGCAAAAATGAAAGAACTTTATATTGACTTTGATGGAGTGATTTTAGATACAATTCCTCACTTATATCAAGCAGCAGATGAAGCCGGTGTAGAAAGAAGTGACGAAAAATTTTATGAAACTTTTGATTTTAAAACAATATTAAAAGATGAAAACATATTAAATGATAGTATCAACTGTATACAAAAAATAATAGAAAGCAAAAAATTTAATGTTAGCATATTGACACACATAAATTCTTTACAAGAAGGAATAGATAAAGTTGAATATTTAAGAAGATTTTTTAAAGATATAACAATAATATTAGTTCCGAAGAAAATATCAAAGACAAAAATGATACATACCCGAGGATCAATATTGATTGATGACTATGCACATAATTTAAGAGAATGGGAAAGTGAAGGTGGGATAAGCGTAAGATTTTCTCAAAAAAGGAATGGAAAAGGATTTTTAGTAGTTAATAAATTAGATCAAATAATTGAAATGTTTTAAGGAGTAAAATGAAAGTAGAAACGATAGTAGTAGGGCCATTAGAAACAAATTGTTATATTATAACAAAACAAAATGACTGTTTAATAATAGACCCTGGTGATGAATTTGAAAAAATATATAAATACATAAACGATAAAACGTTAAATGTAAAAGGAGTTCTTATAACACATTATCATTTTGACCACATTCAAGCATTAGAAAAATGTCTGGACTCTTTTGGATGCACTATTATTGACTACAAAAATAAAGAAAAAATTCCTAATTTTGACTATGAGATAATAGAAACAAAAGGACACCACTATAGCTCAGTAACATATTATTTCAAACAAATTAATTCAATGTTTGTAGGAGATTTAATATTTAAAGGCAGCATTGGAAGAATAGATTTAAAGGGTGCTAACGAAAAAGAAATGATAAACAGCCTTAAAAAAATATTGAAATTAAGTAACAATATAAAGATATATCCAGGACATGGACCAAGCACATACTTAAACGAAGAAAAAAAGACAAATCCATATTTACAATCGGAGAATTATTTATGATTGCCAGCGTATTAGTAGAATATAATATCAAACAACTAGATAAAGTATTTGACTATAAAATACCTGAAAACCTAAAAATAAAAAAAGGAATGAAAGTCTTAGTACCATTTGGAAGCCAAAATATAGAAGGATTTGTGCTTAACATACACACAAATGAAGATAAAAATATTGAATATAAAGAAATAATAAAAATAGAAAATGAGGAATTTGTAATTAACGACGAATTATTAACACTTGGAAAATGGATGAGTAGTCAAACTATTTCACCATTAATTAGTTGCTATCAAGCGATGTTTCCTAAAGCCTTAAAAGCAGATCATAAAGCAAATGTAAACAAAAAATATGAAAAATATATTACATTAGTCAGTAGCGAAAAAACCGAAGAATACATAAAAAGCAAAAAAGTTAATGAATCACAAATAAAAATTATCAACAAATTAAAAGAAACTAAAGAAGTATTAAAAAGCGAAATAAATAATTCAAGCCTAAAAACATTGATTAAAAATGAAATAGTATACGAAATAAAAAAAGAAGTTAACAGAAAGATTTTAATAAACGAAGAAATTCCACAAAAAATAGAACTAACACAAGAACAAAAAAAAGCATATAATGAGATAAAAAATAGTAAAAACAAAACAATACTATTACACGGAGTAACTGGAAGTGGTAAAACAGAAATATATATAAAACTAATAAAAGACTGTTTGAATAGTAATAAAACAGCAATTTTTTTAGTGCCAGAAATAAGTCTAACACCACAAATAATATCAAGACTAAATAGCGAATTTACAAACAACATAGCAATATTTCATTCCAGACTCAGCGAAGGGGAAAAATACGATGAGTATAGAAAAATACTAAAAGAAGAAGTTAAATTAGTAGTAGGAGCGAGAAGTGCAATATTTGCACCTTTAAAAAATTTGGGACTAATAGTAATAGACGAATGCAGTAGTACTTCATACAAACAAGAAAGCACCCCTAAATATAATACAATAGATGTTGCAATAGAAAGAGCTCAAAACAATAATGCAGTTGTAATAATGGGAAGTGCAACGCCATTACTAGAGCAATATGCAAGAGGGATAAAAGGCGTATATAAATTAATTGAAATGCCTAATAGAATAAATAAACAACTCCCAAAAATTGAAATAATTGACATGTCAAAAGAACTAAAAAAAAGAAACATAATATTAAGCGAAGAACTAAAGAACAAGATAAAAGACAGATTAGAAAAAAAAGAGCAAGTAATATTACTACTAAATAGGAGAGGATATGCAACATACATAAACTGTAGTTCATGTGGATACGTTTACAAATGTCCAAACTGTGATATAAGTTTAATTTATCACAAAAGTACAAATAACTTAAGATGTCATTACTGCGGATACAGCACAAAAATGACAAATAAATGTCCAAAATGTGGGGAAGAAAGCTTATTAACATTAGGAATGGGAACAGAAAAATTAGAAAAATACATAGAAAAAGAATATCCTGAATCCAAAATATTAAGAATGGATATAGACACAACTTCAAAAAAAGGAAGTCACCAGAAATTAATTGAAAGTTTTAAAAATAAAGAATATGACATATTAGTAGGAACCCAAATGATATCAAAAGGCTTGAATTTCCCTTATGTAACACTAGTTGGAATAATAAATGCAGATAACAGTTTAAATATTCCAGATTTTAGAAGCCATGAAAAAACATTTGAAATATTAACACAAACAAGTGGAAGAAGTGGAAGAAATAAATTAGCCGGTGAAGTAATAATTCAAACATTTAATCCGGACAATTATGTGTTCACATGTTTAAAAAAGCAAAATTATATAGAATTTTATAATCATGAAATGCAAATAAGAAAAACGCTGAAATACCCACCATACTATTATTTAGTACAAATAAAAATAAGCGGAACAAAATATGAAATCGTAAAAAACGAAAGCGTAAAAATAAAAAACTATTTAAGAAACAACTTAAACGAAACATTCATAATATTAGGTCCATCAACTTCAAGTATGTTAAAATTAAATAACAAATATTATTTTAATATAATGATAAAATACAAAAAAGAAGAAAATATATATCAAACATTAAAAGAATTAAAAAACAACTATTTAAAAACAAACATAACTGTAGATATAAACATAAACCCATTATCAACATTATAATTAACAGTAAAGATACAACATGTTATAATAAAAGAGGTGAGAAAAATGAAAGATAAAAAGGTAATATTCATGGGAACACCTGATTTTGCAGTTCCGATATTAGAAATGCTAATAGAAAACACAAAAGTAGTGTTAGTGGTAACACAACCGGACAAAGAAGTGGGAAGAAAAAAAGAAATAAAATATACTCCAGTAAAAGAACTAGCAATAAAAAACAACATAGAAGTATTTCAACCAACAAAAATAAAAGAAAGCTATGAATACATTTTAACTAAAAAACCAGACATAATCATAACATGTGCATACGGACAAATAATACCAAATGAATTAATTGAAACTCCACAATATAAAGCAATAAATGTACACGCCTCACTACTTCCAAAATTAAGAGGAGGTGCTCCTATTCATCATGCAATCATAGATGGCTATGAAAAAACAGGTATAACAATAATGTATATGAGTTCAAAAATGGATGCGGGAGATATAATATCACAAAAAGAAATTAAAATAGAAGAAAAAGATAATGTAGGAGTGCTTCATGACAAACTTTCAAAAATTGGAACCGAACTATTAAAAGAAACATTACCAACAATTTTTGAAAATAAAAACGAAAGAATAAAACAAGATGAGAATAAAGTAACATTCGGCTACAACATAACAAGAGAAGAAGAAAAAATAGATTTTAACAAAACTGCAAAACAAGTTTATAACCAAATTCGAGGATTAAATCCATTCCCATTAGCTTATGCAATATTAAACGGAGAAGAAACCAAAATAATAGAAGCCAAAATTAACGATAGCACATCAGGAAATACAGGACAAATCACTAATATTACTAAAGAAAGCATAATAGTAAAATGCAAAGACAAAAGCATAGAAATCACAAAAATAAAACCATTTGGAAAAAGAATAATGGAAGTAAAAGAATACTTAAACGGAGTAAAAAAAGAAACACTAATAAATAAGGAGCTCAAATAGTATGATGGATAAATTAAAAAAATATTTCAAAAAAAATGAAAATATGAACGAAACAGAAAAAAAAGACTATGAAAATAAGAAAAATATAATAAAACTAGCAGGTTGCATACTTTTCATCATAATAATGATAATTTATGTAAACGTAATGCCTAAAAATTATAGTAACAATCAAGGACAAAACAACACAAACACTATTGAAGAAAATACAATATTAAATGAATTAAGCAACATAAAAGACAATTACAAACAAAAAATAACAATATCAAAAGATTTAGAAGAATTAACGATTGAAAGAGAAGTATTAGGAAATAACGAAGCAGGAAGACAAACAATTGATGATAAAGAGACTAATTACATATTCTATGAAAATGAATATTACATAATAACTGAAGAAGTACCGATAAAAAAAGATGAAACATTTGATCCATATTTAAATAACGATATTACATTTATAAATATAGAAAACATCATAGAATTAATAAATTCTAGCAAAGAAAGTATTGATTTAGCAGAAGAAAACTATAAAATAAAAAGGTACAAAATTTCACTAAGCGATTTAATAGTAATTTATAACAAAGTAAACAATGCTGAAATATCACTTAAAGAAAATAAAGAAATTAACTTAAATATAAATTATAATGAAAATATAGAATCAATTGAAATAGACTTAACAGAACTATTCAATCTTATATACGAAGAAGATTACAAACAAGTTATTTACAAAATAGAATATAGTGATATTGAAAAAATAGAATTAGATGGCATAGAAGAACTTATAAAAATGGCAGAATAAAAAGAAACACTAGTTTTGTCAAAAATAATGAAAAAAATAAAATTATAAGTTATATTATCTTTGGTGATCTAAAATAAACAATATAAATACAATTTTTAATGAAATGAGAAGAGACATAACCGAGGCAATAATAAAACTAGAAAACAGCAAACTTCAAATAAAATAATGCTGTTTTTTAATTTGACAAACAATGTAATATTTTGTAAAATTAAAGTGTGAAAAGGGGCATTAAGTATGTTAGAAGAAAAAATATATTTAACTACAAAAGATATCCTCGAGAAAGAATTTAAAATTGACACGAGAGGGTATAGACCTCAAGAAGTAGACAAGTTTTTAGACATAATAATAAGTGACTACAGTGAATACAATAAAATTATTAAAAGATTAGATACAGAATTAAGAACAATTATGACTGAAAACGAAAGACTAAAAAAAGAGGTTAGAGAACTACGATCACAAATCGAAATGGCAAGTAATGCTAAAGGTGTTACAAACGTTGACATTTTAAAAAGACTAAGTGAACTTGAAAAGATAGTTTACGGGGAATAAAATAACTTAGGCAAACGCTGCATATAATTTATGTAGAGGAAAGTCCATACTCGCACAGATCTGAAATGGCTGTAGTGTTCGTGCTAAAGGAAAGAATAACTTTAGGTAGCTTAAAGCTAACGGCTCTGAAATAATCAAGAACTGATTAAAGTAAGTATAAAAGTGTCATAGAGACGAGCTATTTAGGAATAAATAGAGTGGAACGTGATAAACCCCACGAGCGAGAAACCCAAAATATGGTAGGGGAATTTTTACGAAGGAAACAAACGGAGTAAAGAAGTAGAAATACTAGATAAATGTTTGCCACCTATATGGTACAGAATATGGCTTATTAAGATATTTTATTATAAAGGAGATAATATACTTTGAAAGAATTAGGAATAAAATTCAAGGAAAAAAGAGAAGAAATTGGCCTTAAACCAGAAGAAGTGTCAAAAGACTTAGATATAACAATACCACAACTTGAAAATTTAGAAGAAGGCAATATAAATGCATTTAAAGACATTTTTTTTCTAAAAGATTTAATAAAAAAATATGCAGTATATTTAAATATTAATGAAGATGAAGCACTAGAATATTTTAATGATTTTGTCTTTGATTACACTTCAAAAATACCAGTCGAAGAGATAGAAGCTAAAGTAAAAGAAATAAATAGACAAGAAGAAATAGAAACAAGGAAAAAAATAAGTTCACCTTATACTGCTAGAAAAGTAATGAAAGCAAAATTAAAACCACTATACCTCTATTTAATTATAACAGTGATATTAGTTACTATAACACTAATAATAATGAATTCAGTAATAAATACAAAAAAAGAATTAAACAGTTATTACAACAGAATAGTAGAAGGAGAGTGGAAATGAATTTACCAAACAAAATAACAGTAAGTAGATTAGTA
This sequence comes from uncultured Bacilli bacterium, assembly GCA_944350305.1. GTDB lineage: Bacteria > Bacillota_I > Bacilli_A > RF39 > UBA660 > CALVVN01. The sequence continues at coordinate 5,530 of CALVOO010000011.1, read as the reverse complement.
TTATCAGTAATAATTTTAATAATCTTAGTCGTACCATTAAATGATTTTGGCCTTGGATTTCCAAAAATATTAGTTGGAGGAAAAGTATTAGTTGATATAAAATACATAGTGTCAGGAATATTATTCATAATTGCGTCATGCACTGATTTCATAGATGGTCACATTGCAAGAAAATACAATTTAGTAACAGATTTTGGAAAAGTAATGGATGCAATAGCAGACAAAGTATTAGTAAATGGAGTATTAATAATATTAAGTGCTACAGGATTTATAAGCGTAATAGTGCCAGTAGTAATAATATCAAGAGACACAATAGTTGATTCAATAAAAATGGTAGTAGGAAACAAAAATGGAGCAGTAGGAGCGAGTATAACAGGAAAAATAAAAACAATATTTATGATGATTGGCGTTTCACTAATGCTATTTTACAATTTACCATTCGAATTATGGAATTTAAGAATTGCTGATTTACTAATATTAACAGCAACAGTATTATCTGTGGTAAGCGGAATTGAATATTATGTGAAAAACAAAAAATTTCTTTTTGAAAAATAATATAAACAAAAAATAAACCTTTAATACAAGGTTTTTTATATTTTCAAACAAATATTTTACAAAAAATAAAAAAATATAAAACAAATGTTTGCAAAAAACTATTGACAATACAAAAATAAACAGATACAATTATAACGTAAGAAGGAGGATAACTTGTGAATAAGAATACAAACGACAAAGACAAAGCCCTAGCACAAGTATTGTTAGATATAGAGAAACAATTTGGAAAAGGCGCAATAATGAAATTAGGAGAAAGGGGATTAAAAAATATAGATGTTGTATCATCAGGAAGTTTGAAGTTAGACTTAGCTTTAGGTGTAGGCGGTTACCCTAAAGGAAGAATAGTAGAGATATATGGACCAGAATCAAGTGGTAAAACTACATTTGCATTACATGCAATTGCTGAAGTTCAAAAACAAGGAGGCAAAGCAGCGTTTATTGATGCTGAGCATGCATTAGATCCAGTATATGCGAAAAAACTTGGAGTAAATATTAACGATTTATTATTAAGTCAACCTGACACAGGAGAGCAGGCATTAGAAATATGTGAAGCACTAGTAAAAAGTGAAGCAATAGCTATAATAGTAATAGATTCAGTTGCTGCACTAGTACCTCAAGCTGAAATTGAAGGTGAAATGGGAGATTCACATGTTGGATTACAAGCTAGATTAATGTCTCAAGCATTAAGAAAACTATCTGGAGCGATAAACAAAACGAATACAATATGTATATTCATTAATCAATTGAGAGAAAAGGTAGGTGTAATGTTTGGAAATCCAGAAACTACACCAGGCGGAAGAGCATTAAAATTTTATAGCACTATAAGATTAGATGTTAGAAGAGCAGAGCAAATTAAAGTTGGATCTGATATATTAGGAAATAGAACAGTAATTAAAGTAGTTAAAAACAAAGTAGCGCCACCATTTAAAACAGCAGAAGTCGAAATAATGTATGGAGAAGGCGTAAGTCGTGAAGGGGAAATAGTTGATATAGCAAGTGACATCAACATAATAGAAAAAAGTGGGGCATGGTATTCATACAATGGTGAAAAAATAGGACAAGGTAAAGAAAATGTTAAAGCATTGTTAAAAGATAACCCAAAATTAAAAGAAGAATTAGAACAAAAAATAAGGGAACACTTCGAGATAAAAAAAGATAATGATGTAGAAAAAGCCGCATGAAAAAAATTGACAAAGTTTAATTTAAACATTACAATAGAATTAGAAGAATTAAAAAATCTTCTAATTTTTGATAGTAATGGAGGAAAAAATGGAAAATATTTTATACTCCATTTTGCTAACATTAATTGGATTATCTTTTGGTATAATTATAATGTTAATTATAAATAAACTAAAACTTATTAAATCACAAAAAGACGCTGATAAATTAATTGAAAATGCTAAAAAAGAAGCAGAAAAAATAAAAAGAGATAACGTTCTTGATATAAAAGAGGAAACTTATAAACTAAAGCAAGAAGCCGAAAATGAAATTAAAGAAAAGAAAAAGGAAATAACAGAACTAAACGAACTTATTCAAAATAGAGAAAAAAGTCTGAACAAAAGAGACGAAATGATACAAGAACGTGAAAGAACACTTGATCAAAAGGATAAAGATTTATTAGTGAGGCAAAAAGAAATTCAAGAAAAAGACGCAAAAATGGAGTCAATATTAAAAGAACAAGTAGAATTACTTGAAAGAATATCTGGTTACAGCAAAGAAAAAGCTAAAGAATTAATTATGAAACGTGTTGAAGAAGACATAACAAAAGAAATTACAGTTTTCATAAAAGAAAAAGAAAATGAAGCAAAATTAGAGGCAGACAGAAAAGCAAAAGAATACTTAGTAAGTAGCATGCAAAGGTATGCTAATGATGTTACTAACGAACAAACAGTTTCTACAATTGAATTACCTAGTGATGAAATGAAAGGTAGAATTATTGGTAGAGAAGGAAGAAATATAAGAACAATAGAAGCTATTACAGGAGTTGACCTAATCATAGATGACACACCTGAGGTAATTGTATTATCAAGCTTTGATCCGTTGCGTAGAGAAATTGCTAAAACAACATTAGAAGCATTGATAAAAGATGGAAGAATCCATCCAGCGAGAATTGAAGAATTATATGATAAAGTATGTGAAGATTACAAAACAATTATAAAAGAAAAAGGTGAAGAAGCATTATTCGAATTAAACTTAACTAAAATTGCACCTGAAATAGTCGAATTATTAGGTAAATTGCATTTTAGAACAAGTTATGGCCAAAATGCGTTAAAACACTCAATAGAAGTCGGCCATTTAGCTGGTATACTTGCAAGTGAATTAGGTGAAAATGTTGCTTTAGCTAAACGTGCAGGACTATTACATGATCTTGGTAAAGCTATAGACTTTGAAGTAGAAGGAAGTCATGTAGAATTGGGTGCAGAAATGGCAAAAAAATATGGAGAAGACAAGATAGTTATTAACGCTATAGAGTCACACCATGATGACAAACCTAAATTGAGCATAATAGCTGAGCTAGTACAAATTGCAGATGCATTATCAGCAGCAAGACCTGGAGCAAGAAATGATAGTTTAGAAAATTATATTAAAAGACTTGAAGATCTTGAAGAAATTGGAAATGAATTACCGGGTGTTGAGAAAACTTATGCGATGCAAGCTGGTAGAGAATTACGTGTAATAGTTAAACCAGAAGAAATTGATGATTTAACTAGCTACAAAATGGCAAGAGATATAAAAGAAAAAATAGAAAACAAACTACAATATCCAGGAACAATAAAAGTAGTTGTAATTAGAGAAACCAGAGCTGAAGAAATTGCAAAATAAATATGTTGTTTTAAACATATTTATTTTTTTATATAATTATTAGGAGGGATTATAAAGTGAATTCGATTTTAATTCAAATTCCTGTGAATAATTATCAATGGATTTCGAATTATTTTAAGTTAAATTACGGTCTTGAATGTGATATTTTAATTATTAATAATGATAAAATGATTATTGGCTTAGTATGCGATAGCGAACAGAAAAAATTGATAAAAAAATATGTTAAAAGTAAGTTTTAAATCATAAAAAAACACAAATATGGTTTTTTGTGTTTTTTATAAAATTATTAGTTTTTATATTTTCGTTTCTAAAATCATTGGCATAATTATAGGTCTTCTGCCTGTTAACTCAATTATATAAGAATTAATTTCCAATATTATCCTATTTTTTAAATCAATATGATTGAATGTTTCTTTATTTAACTCGCTAATTGCAATTTGTTTAATCTTTTTTTCTATGTCGTTAATTAAATTTTGATTTTCATTTACGATGACAAAACCACGAGTAGTTACATTAGGATTTAATGTTAAGGTTCTGTTTTCACTATTTACGTTTAAAATGGCTATTAAAACACCATCAGTCGACATTATTTTTCTATCTTTTATAATTGAAGTTCCTATATTACCAATTCTTTTACCATCTACATATATACTATTGATTGGTATTGAATCTTTTAAATAAACTTTATCTTTATTTAATGCAATTCTATCGCCATTTTTGATAACAAATGTATGATCTTTGTCTATTGAACATGAATTTGCTATTTCTGCATGCTTCTTTAACATTCTATATTCTCCATGAATAGGTATAAAGTATTCGGGCTTTATTAATCTCATAATTAGCTTTAATTCATCTTGTTTTCCATGACCACTTGTATGTATATCTGATTCGCTTGCATTAGTATATACCTTTGCGCCTTTTAAGTACAACTTATTAATAACCCTATTAATACTTAATGCATTACCAGGAATAGGACTTGAAGAAAAAATTATTGTATCATCTGGTAATAATTTAACATTGCTATCTACACCGTTTGCAATTCTTGATAAAGCTGCTAACGGTTCACCTTGGCTTCCGGTACATAAAATACATACTTCGCTTGGATTCATTCTGTTAGCATCGTCACTAGTTATAAAAATATTATCATCTGATATAAAGCCGCATGATTTAGCGATCTCAATACTATTGATCATACTTCTACCAAAAACAACGATTTTTCGGTTGTTATCTTTACAAGTTTCAATTATATGTGCAACTCTATATATATTACTTGCAAACGTAGCTAAGATAATTCTGCCTGTACTTCTAGCAAATAATTCTCCTAATGCCTCATCAACTGCTGATTCGCTTATTGAAAAACCAGGTACTAAAGCATTAGTACTATCGCTTAATAATAATCTTACACCTTTTTCTCCTAAAGAAGCCATTTTTTGTAAATTGGCCATTGGCCCTATGGGTGTTAAATCAAATTTAAAGTCTCCTGTAGTCACAATTGTTCCATTTGGTGTATGAATTGCTATTCCATATGAGTCGGGTATAGAGTGAGTAGTTCTAAAAAATTCAACTTCAAAATGATTGAATTTAGCAACAACATTTTCATTAATAATTTTTATATTGTTATACTTAATATTTTTATCATCTAATTTATGTTTTATTAATTCAGTAGCTACATTTGATGCATATATTACTGGTATTTCAACTTCATTTAATAAAAACGGAATACCTCCTATATGATCTTCATGACCGTGCGTTATAAATAAAGCTTTTATTTTGTTTTTGTTATTTATTAAATATGTGTGATCAGCTAAAACGTAATCGATTCCAAGTAATTCATCCTTGGGAAACATTACTCCAGCATCAATGATTATTATTTCATCATCATGCTCAATTACATACATATTTTTACCGACTTCACCTAGTCCGCCTAACGCAAAAAAAAGCGTTTCAATATTTTTATTCATTAAAAATTCTCCTTTGCTATTAACAACTAATTTTCAAAACGAAAAATAAAGTAATTACAATTATACTATAAATTTCAAAAAAAGTCTAGTAAAGTATATATAATTAAAATAAAGTGTTAATTTTCATTTGGAAGTCCGTTTTTAAAAAAATACGGCATTAAGTCTGAATATAGTATAATAATTAACATGTT
>CALVOO010000010.1 GCA_944350305.1 uncultured Bacilli bacterium | reverse complement strand
TTACCACAGGTTCTGGAATATTGATGTTTTGAGGATTTACGCTGAAATTTTCCTGGCTTATAGTATCATCAGTTGACTCTCTGTAATTATCAACAGGAATATTAGGAGCTATATTTTTATCCAAAGTTTCACTGGATACATTTTGAGTATCTGAAATGCTTTGCATTGATGTTTCTTGTGCTTGTTCTTGAGGTTCAACAATCGCTTCAGGTCCTACAGAAATATCAGGCTCTTTCATATTATTTGCATTAGCTAGCTTTTCTAAATCAATATTCTTAAGCGCAATTAATCTATATCCATTCAATATAGACTGGTTTGCCTTATTATAATTAAAATTCTTCATCACATTACCCTCCTTGCACTATTTCTTTCATAGCTTGTTTTACTTTATCCCATATAGTTTCATCAGTTATGCCTATTAGCTTATAAACGCCTGGTGTTTCTTCAATAACTTCAGAAACATATACTTTACTCATACCTTCTCCAGCAGTTTCGCCTTTTGACAAAATAATAAAATTTTTGTTAATATCCTCTATGCCGAAAGAATTTACTAAATCTACCTCTTCCATTGTACCATCCATATTTTTAATAGTTATCTTTTTCATATCCACACTCCTATTATCAATATGATTTTAGCATAAAAAAACATTTTTATCAAACATTTTCTTTTTTAATAATAAAATATTTGCACTCGTATGAACAATTTTCCTTTAGATACTTTTCTAATTTGTCATAATCATTTATAGAGTTAAAACCTTTTGTATCTTTAAGATTAAATCCTTTTAATCTCAATTTTCCATATGAAATATCGCCAACTATATAATCATAGTTATAAAAATATTCAGTAAATTTTTCTAAAAAATCTTGTTTATCAAAAGCATCTTTATAGTTTTTAATAATTTTATATTTATTTCCATTAATTTCTAAAATCATATATATCACGTTTTCATGATAACATATAAATTTATTTCAATCAATTTCATTGTATAATTTTACTAAAATTAGTTACCATTGTTTGTGCAGTTATAATAGATATGTAGCATATATTCCAATTTGCCATTAAAATTTCATGAACCGATAATGCGGTAATAAGGCTGAGCGTCAGCAATAAATAACTAAAGCTATAGTCAGCCTACCACATTATCCCTAAAATTTTAATGTTTTCTCGGCATAAAAGTTACAATCTATTTTTACATAGCTGCACATTCATTAACTTTTTTCTTTTGAAATTTAAATAAACAGTTATCAAATTCTTTAAATAATTGCTTTCTTCTTTCTTCTAAAAACTTTACCTGACTTTCCAACACTCTTAACCAAGCATTTGAATCTTCTATTTGATACCAAATAAACAAATTGATAACTCTTTTTGATAATTTCATATCTTCAGTTTCTTTATTATTATCTACTTCAACACTAATTTTTTTCTTTGCTTTCATTTATAAAACACTCCTCCTAATACATCTATATAATATTATAACATATTTTTTCTCGATATACTCCACAAAATCGCTATTTCCCACATTTTTGTTAGACAATTAGATTGTAAGGTGGTAATTATGAAATTTGAAAAAATGAAAGAAATAAGAGAAGAAAAAGAAATGAAACAAAGAGAAATATTTGAAATGTTAAATATTACATCCTCTAGTTATTCAGTGTATGAAACAGGAAAGGTTTTAATTCAAACATCATTTATTTATGAAATAGCTAAAAAATATAATATATCAATAGATAGTATATTAAAAAGCAACTAATTTGTTGCTTTTTAAATATAATGTAATAATTATTTTATTAAAAATAGATAATATAAAACTTTTTTTATATTTATTTCTCTCAGTTATTATTATATATGTCTCTAGTATAAACCTTATCCAAAACGCTAATTAAATTTTGATCCAACCTATTAGCTATAATAATGTCAGATGTATTTTTAAACTTATTAAGATCATTAACTACTACACAATCATCAAATTGTTCTTTATCTAAAGTAGGCTCATATATTATAATATTAACATTACTTTGTTTTAAATTCTTTATAATATCTTGTATAGCACTAGATCTAAAATTATCAGACTCTGTTTTCATAATCAATCTATAAACACCTACTATTTTTGGATTTCTTTTTAGAATCATATCAGTAATATGTTTTTTTCTAGTTTTATTTGATTTAACTACTGCTTTTATTAAATTTTGAGGTACATTATCATAATTTACTAATAATTGTTTAGTATCCTTAGGTAAACAATAACCACCATATCCAAAAGAAGGATTATTATAATGGTTTCCTATTCTTGGGTCTAAACAAATTCCCTCAATAATATCCTTTGTATTTAATCCTTTTAATTCGGCATAAGTATCTAATTCGTTGAAATAAGATACTCTTAAAGCTAAATAGGTATTAGCAAATAATTTAACTGCTTCAGCTTCAGTACTATTCATAAATAAAACGGGTGTATTTTCATCTAATGAGCAGTCTTTTAAAAGATTAGCAAATACTTCTGCTTTTTTACTTTTCTCACCAACAATTATCCTAGATGGATGTAAATTATCATATAAAGCCTTCCCTTCTCTTAAAAATTCTGGAGAAAACATAATATTATTTATGTTATATTTCTTTTTTATATTTTCAATAAATCCAACTGGTATAGTAGATTTTACAACCATAGTTGTATCTATATTCATTAAAATTACCTTTTGAATTATATCTTCAACACTTGAAGTATCAAAAAATCTATTTTCATCATCATAATTAGTTGGTGTACTAATAACAATAAAATCGGCATTTGAAAATGCTTCTTTATAATCTAGAGTTGCTTTTAAATTTAAATGTTTTTCTTTAAAATATTTTTCAATTTCTTCATCTTTAATAGGTGAAATTTTATTATTAATTTTTTCTACCTTCTCTGGTACAACATCTAATGCTACCACCTCATTTTTTTGACTTAATAATGTTGCTATTGATAATCCAACATATCCTGTTCCTGCAACTGCTATTTTCATTTTAAAGTTTGCCTCCCTTTTTTAGAATATCTAAGCATTTATTACAATTATCTAAATAACTATTATCATATATTGAAATTGCAAAATAATCTAAATAAGACAAGTACCATTGTGCTTCATAAAAGTATTGTTCCGCTCTATCTTTCAAATCATTCTTATTAATATTTTTTAAAAATTGGCAATAATAACTATTAGAACCAACAATGTCATCAACGCAACACATATTTAAATTAAAATAATAGTTAGCGACATGATAGAAGAAACATTGTAAATATAATTCATTTTCCTTGCAAAGATTAAATGTATAACTATCATTTAATCTGATTGCAATATCAAATAAATTTTCTAATTTTTCCAAGTTTAAATCTTTTATAATATTTAAATATAATTTTTTAGCTTTTTGCAAATTTCCTAAAAAATAATTATAATCAGCCTCTTCCAATCTCGTATTATAATTTACATCTTTTATCATAATTGGTAATTTAGTATAATCATGATTATTTTGATATTCAAATAATATTCTAGAAGAAAAATCTTGATTCATATAATTAATTCTATTTTCTTTCGATATATAATCAAACATTCTTTTCTCATTTTTCTTTCCATCTTCCCATTGACTTTTCATTCTTATTGGATGATAAATATGTAAACAATGTGCAGAAGGAACAGGAATTATTTTTATATTTTGTTCCAAACATAAAGAGATAAATGATGTATCATCGCATCCCCATCCTACTAAAAATTCAGCAAAACCTCCAACTTTGTAAAAATTTTCTCTACTAACAGAAAATAGAAAACCATACACCATTCTATATAATTGCCAGCAGTCATAAATTGCTTTTATGTTATTACTCACCCAAATATTTTTTTTGCATGAATATAGTTGCAAAAAATTTGTTTCTAACATCATGTTAGACCCCCAACTACCAATGAAGTCATAAATAAATCTATTATCTTTCCAAAAACTTGGCTTAAATTCTTGAACATAATGTACTATATCTTCAACTTTTTCTGGAACATTATCAATATCTTCTCTAAAACCAAAAAATACTGCTTCATTCAAGAAATCTTGTTGTCTTTTAACAATTTCATCAATGGTGTATGGAAATAATAATATGTCTGCGTCGCAAAAAATTATAATATCACCTTTAGATTTTGAAACTCCCATATTAATACCCTGTGCTCTGCCCAAATGTATTTGTTTTATAAATTTTAATTCAAAATTAAATGTATTTGTTTTAATCATGTTAACAGTATCATCAACACTTCCATCATCTACCACAATTACTTCAAGTTTATCATTAAAATTATTACATATATAAGTGTTTTCTATTGTTTTTAATGTAAACAATAAAGTTTTAGAACAATTCCAGCTAGAAATAATTATACTTACTTTATATTTACATTTTTTCATAAAATGATTATTAATAGAACCATAAGGATCCTTATTAATAGACTCATTATGTTTTTTTTCATATTCTTTTTGAATATTTATATAATCATTTACAAAACCATTAATTTTTTTACAAGTATCAAATTTTATTATTTTTCCCATTGTACTGTGCCCTCAATTGGATCATCTGTCTCGTTTGAATATCCGCCTAAATAATACTTAACAGTTACTTCTTTGTTACACATAACTCTCACATTATTTTTTATTAATAATTCCATCATCTTCTCATCTTCTGGTCTACATTCATTATAATCTTCTTCAGTATATTCACTCTGAATCTTTTTGTTATTAAATAATTCTGCTTTTAATAGCCATACGTTTGTATCGACAGTATAGCCAAATTTATCGTGCCAAATATTACTTTTTCGTTCTACTACACCAGCACTTAACATTTGATTATAAACTTCAATTTTCTTTTCAAATGTTCTACCCCAAGGCCATTCTTCTTTTAAATATGGAGTACCATCTTTATACATTACTTCTCTATAAGAATGTACTGCATTACAATTATTTTTAATTGCAAAATTATACAATTTTTGAATATGTTCAGGATAAAATTCATTATCATCATCCAAAAAAGAAAACCATCCTGTTCCAATTTTGTGAATTGCATTGGTTCTTAATTTTGCTAAAACATTTGGGCCACTTTTATCATCCTTTTCTCTTTTATGATATTCCCAAATGATATTACAATCATTTTTATATTTTTCTTCTAACATCTTTAATGTTACAGGACAATCATCAATTATTATTAAATGTTTAATATTATTATAAGTTTGCTCTTTTACTGTTTTTATTGCACGTTCTAATAAATTTGGTCTGTTTTTTGTTATGGTAATAACGGTTATTAATGGTAACTTGTTATTCATAATATATTTCCTCCTTATTTAGTTTATTTCTGTAATATTCCTCAATTTTTTCTATTGAACCAAAGATCATAAATATTTGTGATTTATATTTTGAAACAGCATTTATTTTTGCTTTAATATTTTCTTCAGTTAAATAAAATATTTCCTTTTTTTCTTTTCTATTTGATGTAAAATCTTCATAAGAAAAATCACTGTAAAATAATATATTATATCCATCACGCTTTAATTTTCTTCCAATTATGTTGGCAATGCAATGATCAACATGATTTCCTATCGACATTGGAAAATAATATTTATAATCTTTTGAAAATCTTTTCTTAAAATTTATATATATTTTTTCTAACAATAAACTATCATCAGGAGCAATTTTTTTAAAAATATCTCCGTCATTTGGATATAAATATATGTTATCTTTTTTTCTATAAATAGCATCTTCGTATTCTAGATTTATAGTTTTAATGCCCAAGCTTTTGCATGCTTCAACATTTTCATTTTTTCTATCATTAAACGGATCAGAAAGTTTCCAATAATTATGAAGCAAAATGGCATAATCAGAAAATGGTGCAGTTACTTTAGAAAAAATCGTAATAAGGTAAACATCAGTTCCATTTACTAAGTCACTATGTATTCTCCCTCCACATGAACCAATTGCATCATCAAAGTGTGGGCTTATATAATATGCTTTCATTAATTTACTCCAAGAAATTTACTCATTTTTGAATAATCTACATCAAATAAATCTTTGTATGCTAAAAAGTTCCAAGCTACATCTTGATATGCCCATATTACAGCATCTTTCCCTTTACTAATGATAATATCTTCATATTCTTTACATTTTTCTTTATTTCCCATGAATGCATAAGATAAATATAAGTAATAATAATGTTCAAGCGATTCTGGTTCTTTTTCACGCCACTTTTCTCTCTCAATAATTGAGCTTTGTAATAAATCTTTATAATTTTGATTAGTTAATTTTAAATAAATTGAATATGAATAATCTACTGCAAAATGATGTTCTTTTTCAGATAAATATAAGTTTTCCCACATCTTAAAATATTTCATAGCTAAATCTTTTTTATTGATTATTAAATATAATTCAGAAAGTTTTCTTAGAGTCCAAGCATCAGTATCGCAATCATTAATTGCCTTTAAAAATTCTTTTTCTGCCCTTTCATATTCTTTGTTATAAGCATGCTTAAATGCTTCTTGTGGCAACTTCCATGACTCTAAATACATTATTTTCCCTCTTTTTGGTGGTTGATTTAATCCTACCCCAAAAATCAATAATTTATCATCAATATGTTTCCATTTATATTTGCTACAACATTCTTTTATATATTCACAATCTTGTACAACATTTTTATCCATAGATGCATGAGGAAACTCAATTGATTTTGCAATTTCACTTCTTACCATAAAAGCTGAGTTATCACATCTTCCTAATTCTGGATAACCATCAATATTTTGTTCATATCTTAAATCTTCTGCACCACATAATACTAAGCCAACATCTAAGTTTTCATCTAAAATTTTAACCATTTTTTCTAAGTAATCATCTTTATAAATATTATCATCATCTAAAAAACATAAATAATCTCCTAAATCTATATTTTTTATTGCCCATCTTAATAATGGATTTGGTGTACCATTGGGCATATTAGCTCCAGGTTCTTTTGCACCTAATGGTGTTGAAAACCCTAATGTACTTCTTTTTTTATTTTCATATTCAGTTGGTAAAACTCCATCCCCTAATACATAATGATGATAATCTTTAAAACTTTGTCTATCTACACTTTCACAGGCATTTTGTAAAGATTCTCTATTTAATGTAACTGTTACAATGCTAACTTTTGCCATTATTTTTCCTCCTTTAATTTTTCAAAAAGTTCTATATAACTTTGAGATATATTATTTAAATTATATTTTTCACAAACATAATTTTTATCAGCTTTAATATTACATTTATTTTTTCCTTTGTTTATAATTTTAACAGCATCTTCTATCGTATTTATGTTAAAATGTGCATTCCCAGTTGGAACAACTTCATTTAATGCTCCAACTCCATAACTTATAACAGGTGTCCCTACACTAATTGAATTAAGAAGTGTTAATCCAAAGGTTTCTGGTAATTTAGATAAAAACAAAGTATACTCACCAATATAGTAATAAATAGGTAAATCTTCATAATCTATCCATTTATGAAATATGACATAATCTTCTAATTTTTGACTGCTTACATATTTTTTTATTTGTAAAATAGATTTGTTTTCTCTATCAACATTAATTTGTTTTGCCAAAGGTGGTAAAGGTATTAATAATCTATAACTAGAATCATTTTTTATTAATTCTTTTAAAATATCAATTGCCGTACTATGCCCTTTAGCCGGATCTGGTCTATGTGGAAATAAAATATATTTATACTTTGGATTATATTTAAAATATTTATCTAAAACTTTTGTATTTTTTTCAAAATTTAAAAAGATTGGGTCAACATAACAAGGAATTTCATATAATTCAGACTTATTCACATAATCTTCTACTTGCTTTTTTACAAAATCAGTTAAGACAACCATTTTATCCCAATTACTTTGAAAAATACTCATCAATTCTCTTTCGTAACATAATGTATTTAAAGATAATAGTTTAGGCTTTTTTGAATTTATAGGAAATGTTCTATCAATCATCCATATTAAATCTGCATTTTCTTCATACTTTTTTAATTTGCTAAAATTTTCATAAATTATTTTAGGTGTTAAGAAGTCTTGTTCCATATCTACTAACGAATGATCTACAGAAATATCTTTTGGATATTCATACATAGTGCCTGTAGGACATACAATTTGAAATTTTATATTTTTGTTTTTTGATTGCATATTCCTTATTAAATTTTTTAACCAAACTTGAACACCACCTGCTAAATGTTTTTCGTAAAATGGATAATATAAATATATTAAAATTTTCATAAAAATCACTCCCAATAACAATTATCCTCTATTTTTTCTGATTTCAATATTTTTTTTGAAGTAGGAAAAATCCAATTTGAATTCCAAATTTTATTTACCACTAAATTTGTACAATATCTTTTAATTTTTATACCAAACCAATTGGGCAAATAACTACATAATTCTATAGAAATTTTCCCCATATCTTTAATATAACTAGATAATAAGTAGCCATAAGCTCCACAACAAACCAGTGCAATATCAAAATCCATTTTCTCTATGTCTTTCTTCATTTTATTTAAAGCAACAAAATAATCATCAAATCCTAGTGTATTATCTAATTGTGTTTCAACACTTTGATAGGTTTCAAAAACTACATTATCATAAATAGTATCACCATATACATTCTTAATGTTATTTAATTGTCTCTGTATATCAGTTGAATATGGACTAATCACTAGGACTTTTTTATTTTTAAATGCAGAAACAAGTCTATTATATGGTGTTGCAAAATCATCCCATTTCAATTTATATCTTTCTTCATTTTGAATATATAAAAGTGTTGATTTTAGTCCTTCTGCGAGTTCATCATTACCATATAAAAAATTACAATCACAATTTCTAATCGCTTCTATATGTTCTATTGCAAATTTATCTACAATATCATTATTTCTTTTTTTTGCAAAAAAACCAGAAGTACTAAACAAATAATTTAGCCAAAAGTCATCATAGTTATCAATTAAATTTATGTGTTTTTGTAAATATTCTTTTACAATAGCTAATTCGGTATTACCAACTCTTGCTATCATAAATGGTTTATTTTCTACTATCGTTTCAACTATCTCATCCATTGAATTTTTATTATAATCTAATAGATTAATTTCATTATAAATTTTATATAAAGGCTTTATAGATTCGAAAAGCCATTCCTCATGCGCTTTCCAAAAAGGACATTCATTTATTGCTAAACCTAAATTTCCCTCAACATACAATATAAAATATTTTTTATTATCATTTAATAATGGGGATTGTCCATCAGTAATTACTTGATATGGTAAATTATTTATTTTAAATAATTTTTCTAAGTAATACGTCAACTCATTGTAACCATATATAATTGCTTCATCATATTTAAATTTAAATATGTTTGTTTTTTTTGATACAACAATCAATTCTTTAATTTTATTTAAAGCATCGTTTAAATAATCATCATCAAATATAAAGCCATATATTTTATTATCTTTTAAAATTGGTAAATAATCTATTTTTAAATTTTTTAAAATGTTTTTCCCATTCGTATATATATCTTCAAAATTAATAAACTTATTATATACTTTTTTATTCTTATAAATATAATATTTTGGTTTTTCATCTTTATCAATTACTATAATAAATTTATTGTTATCGTCAACTTCTAAAAAAGTATAATCTATTTTATCATCTTTACTAATATTATATTTACCTTTACACACTCTTATCGCCATAACTACTCCTCACTTACCCAATCTTCTAATTTACAATTCTTCACTCTTTGCTCCCATTCAAAAAAATTCAAATCATCTCTATAATGAGCACAATAATTACATAATTCAAAAGGCTTTTTCAATTGCTTTTTTATATCTTTTGCTGTGATATTTTTTTTATAAATATTTATTTTATTTGTTGTATAATTATATTTATTATTGTAATTATCATTTATATATTGAATTGTAAAGACTAATGGACAACTAGCTAAGTATCCTTCCCTTAAATTTATACAATTACAATCACGTAATTCTTTATATGGATACATTCTTTTCTTATTTAAAAGAATAGGCTTGAATTTTCCAATATTTTCAATAAAAACTTTTACATTTTTTTCTCTAAGTTTTTTTATAATAGAATCCATTTTGTTAACTAATGGTGGATATACTGATATATCAATCATCACATCGTTTTCATTAATACATTCAAGTAATTCTTTTGAAATATTTTTTAACAAAATGCCATTTGTCACTATTCTTAAATCCGTATATGGAAAGTTTTGTTTAATCATAACAATATATTTTATTAAATCTGGATTTAATAATGGCTCCCCACCCATAATTCTAGTTTTATCAATATGTGAAAAAATTTGCCTTAACCGTATAAAATCCTTTTCTATTTGTTCAAAATTTGCAAAGTTTTTAGGTGCTAAATTTGCAAAATGACTGCATCCTTTACAATTCATGTTACAAAAATCATTAATGCATATCTCTAGATAACTTAAATAGTTAATATCATCATATTCAATTAAACTATCTTCTTTTATTTTTTTGTTTGTATAAAAATATTCTAATGGTATATATTTTATATTTTCTTTTTTTACACCAAGAGATAATAATTCATTATATAAAATGTCAATATCAAATTCATCACAAATCATAGCTGCAATAACAATCACTTTATCATTATAATTATTTATATAATCATAAATACTAATATAATCGTTTGAAATTATTTCATTTACTTGCATTGCAATATTTTTTCTGAAGTTCAATCCCATATTATTTATTTTTTTTATCAAATTTTGGGGTGATAATAAAAACAATTCATTATTCATAAATACACCTATGTCCATTCATCTATCTTTTTAGTAGTCGGCTCCCAATTAAGTGAATAATCTTTTATATCTGGATTGCAATATCTACAAAATGGAACTGGATGAGCAAGAAAATCAAAAATTTCTTCTTTATTTTTTGCTTTATATATATCAATTGAATCATCATCACAAACTTCTAAGTTTTTATTAAAATATTTGTTAAAATGTTCTATATTTGGAATTAAGGTACAAGTATACAATCTACCATTTTTCAACATAATACAATCATTTGCCACAAAGCATTTATAAAAACTCTTTTTAGCGTCTCTTTTACCATCTTCTTGAAGTTTTATATTATACCAAATTTGTTGTTGATCAGTATTGTCATAAAATTCGAAATTCACATTATAATTATTAGCTTTTTCCTGCATCAAATCATAATCTAATTTTAATGGATATTTGGTTACAGAAAGTATAACTTCGTTTTCGTGCAACGTTTTCCAAAAAATTTCTGGCATTTTATTAACTAAAATTCCATTTGATATCACCCTAATTTCAGTTAATTTTTTATCTGGAAAACACTTCCTTGTTTCTATAATAAATTTATTAATTTCAGGATTTAATAATGGTTCTCCCCCTAAAATATGAATAGACTTTGCCTTTTTTTCAAATAATTCAGACATTCTATTTATATCTTTTTTAAACTGTGTAAATTCAGTTAATTTAGTCTCTGCTATAGGTGAAAAATGATCACATCCTTTGCAATTCAAATTACAATGATCAGCCAAATGATATTCGAATGAGATAAAAGGCCCTCTCATTTTATTCATTGTCAAAGTTGCAATATCTTCTACTTCTTTAGACCAATATTGACATTCTTCCTTCAGTTTATCTATTTCTTTTTGCATTTCAGTTAAACGTTTTTCAAAATTTTTTTCATTATTTTTCATTATTCCACTCCTTACCAAATATTTTTTTATACAATTCTATATTTTCATCAAATTTTAAAGATAAAATAAATTCTTCAAAAGATTTAATATCACATTTCTCTTTACACGTTGTTTTTAAAATTTCATTTAAATATATACAACTATATTGAAGATGTTCAATTAATAAATCTCTATCTTTTACAGAAATTTTATTTTCTAATAAACTCTTAAATTTTTGCATGCAATATAATTGTCCATTAAAATTAGATTCATCATTAATATGTGTTAAAGTTTTTTGTGTTTCATTTTCATGTCTCATCCAATTATATATATTATCTGATATAACATTAATTTTAGGATTATGCAAATATAATTTTGCTAAAAACAATCTATCCTCCCCTTGAAATATTGATTCAAATTTTATTTTATATTTATTTAAAAATTCTTTTCTATATAAACGATTCCAAACCGTGACTGACTCAAAAAAACTATTAAATTTAGAGTCAGTTGGTGTTTTAAATAATTCAATATCACCATTATCATATATGATGTTATAGTTGCCAATCACTATATCATATTTTTTAATATTATTCTTTAAAATTTTTAGAGTATTAGGATTTATAGTGTCATCACTATCAAGAAAAAATATAAAATCCCCACTAGCGTTTTCTATTCCAACATTTCTTGCACTTCCAGGTCCTGCATGGTTAGAATATAATAATTTAATATTCGTGTATTTTTTTACTATTTTAATTCAATCATCTGTACTACCATCATCTACCACTATAATTTCAAAATTTTTATATAAATTATTTAAAATGCTTTCTATACATTTTTCAATATATTTTTCAGAGTTATACATTGGTATTATTATACTAATCATTTCTATCCTCAATATTATTTAACAATGTATTGAAGTCAACAATATTAGCTTTTCCCTCAATAAAGTTTAAAAAACGTTCTAAAAATTGATATGCAATTTTTCCCATTCTTTCATGATGCAACAATATACCAATGTTAATATAATCATCATTGCAACTTGATATTTCTTTAATTAGTTGATTTAATACAAAATCTTCTCCACCAAAAGTCCATGCATTTTCCCAATTTATCAAATCAACTTGACAATTAATTTCATTCATACCAAACTTATTTTTATTATTACTCCAATAATTGGATAAAGCAAAGTATTTTAATTCTTTTATAGTTTTGTGAGTATTATCATCTATTTCAAACCATGGTGGAATAAATACTTTAATATACTTTTCTCCAAATAATTTTTCTAATATTTTATTACCTAATTTAATTTCATTTTTTACAATTAATGTGTCCCTATCAATTGTAAATTCTGCTGATTCAACATCAGAATAATTTTTATGACTATATCCATGTTGTCCAATAAGATAATTATTGAATTTGGATAATGTTTCTTTCGTAAAAACATCTACTTTACTAGGAATAGCAGCAAGTAATAAATTTATGCTTTTTTTATTAAAGAAACATAGCATTTCTTTTAATTTCTCATTTGCAAATCCTACATCATCATCTCTAAACCAAAAGTTTACTTTTTTTATTTTTAAAATATTATTTAATTCATCCCATTTATCAGACTTTAAATAATATGGTTCAATATTTATTAATAAATCATTCCCATTTATTTTTATGTCTAACTTTTTAATATTCTTGTTTTTAACTTGAGAAATATAATTTTCTTCTAATTCCTTTATATCGTGAAAAGATAATTTTGAAATATCGTAAGAGTTAATTCTATTCATAATTTACACCACCTAAGTTAATTTAGTTATTTCAGGCCTATAGTATCCAAATTTATAATTATTACTTTTTTCTTGAACCATCTCTTCAATTTTCTTTGTAAAAGGATCAATATTAATATTATATTTTTTTAAAATATACATTATATTATCAATGCTACTATAAAAATCAACTTTATTTATTTCTTTAAAAGTAATTATTATATTGTTAGAAAATTTTTGAGTATTATTTAATATACAAATTAATTCTTTTTCAAATTTTTTGATTGTAGTAAATATTATTTCATTATATTCTACTAATAAAGCACCAGAATAACTAATTTTATATCTTGAATCATAGAAACTTAATCTATTTAAACTAATATTAGAATCATTATTTATAATAAATATATCAGAGTTTTGTATATTTTTCGGAGAATATTCGCTCATATTAAGAACTAAAGCACAATTAAGAAAAACTGTATTATTTATTTTTTTTAAAATATCAATTTCCTTATTAACCTTTTTTAAATCTATTTCATAATCATTAGCTAAATTATTAATGGCCAAGTGAATATGATTCCCATCTGGCAATTCATTTGTTGTTTTCAATATTTCATATGAAACGTTACAAGTATTATTAATAGGCTTTTTTGATAATCTTGTATTTTTTAAAATCAATTTTTCTATTTTTTCTTGAAGTTTTTCCAAATTATTTACATTTAAAAAATCAATACCATATTCCAATTTTAATTCTTTACACCAAACATCTTGATCTTCCATATAGGAAATTCCTGGCAATAGTAAGATATTTTCATTTCCAGAAAGAGCTTCCATTGTTGAATTATATCCAGGTCTTAATATACATAAATCAACTTCATTAAACAAAGCATCAAGATTTGTTTCAAAATCAACAATTTTAATATTACTACTTATTATATTTTTAAATTTTTCTTGTAAATAATCACTATATGGGCCTAACACCAAAATTGTTTGTACGTTTACTTTTTTTTCAACTAAATTATTGGTAATTTTTATAACTTCTTCAAAAATGCTTTCACACACATTAGAACCAATATGCCATCCACCGGCGCCGCAATTTACAACAATATTTTTTTCAAAATTATTTAAATTATATTTTTCTCTTACACTTTGCTTTATACTTTTTGTTGGTTCATTATAAACTCCGCTTAAATATACCATCCTAGTTGAGTTTTCAGAAAAAATTCTCACCTCTTTGGAAGTAATTTCGTTAATAAAACATTCTTTATCTTTTAATACAATGATTTTCTTATATTGATTTAAAATTCCATTAAAATAGTAATTTTCAAACTCTGAGTTATTCAATCTATTTAATAATAAGATCTTAGAAACATTCATTAATGATGGCAGATTTAGATAAAAATCTTCAGGATAGGTATCTTCTATTACTAAATCCGGTTGTATTTCACTTATAAGATCATCTAAAATATTATTAATTATTAGAATTTCATTGTTTGATTTTAATGTATATAACATTGGAAAATTATATACTCTATAATCATAATCATCAAATATTCTAGTTGATTTTGCCTGCGTTATAAAGGATATTTCACATTCTTCTTTTAAGTATTTTGAAATATTTAAAGCTAATTTAAAATGGCCAAAACCTATTCCGTTTTGTAACATAAATACTATTTTTTTCTTCATATATCCTCCATTAACTTTTAAACGCAATATCAACTATTCTATCAATATCAACTTCTTTATTTGTACAGTTCTTATTGCTTAGTTGCACTAAATACTCTATATTACCATCTCCACCCTTTATGGGTGAAAAAGTAAAATTTTTAACATAAAAATTCAAAGAATTAAAATAATAAAATAAATCTTTTATCAATTGTTTATGAATGCTTTTATTTAAAATTATTCCTTTATATTTATCTGCTAGTTCTTTACCGCATTCAAATTGGGGCTTTATCAAGCAAATAAGATCCACTCTTATATTTTCATTATATATTTTTTTAATTATTTGCTTTAACGATATAAATGATACATCACAAGTTATTACATCTATATCAACAAAATAATTATGTGGTAAGTTTTTAAAATTTGTCTTTTCATGTAATTCAATTTTAGGATTGTTTCTTAACATTTCATGCATTAAATTTGTTCCAACATCTACTGCAATAATTTTTTTTGCACCATTTTGTAAAGCACAATCGCAAAAACCGCCAGTACTTGAACCAATATCCATAATAATCTTATTTTTCAAATTTATATCAAACTCATTAATAGCTTTCTCTAATTTTAATCCACCTCTTGATACATATTTCAATTTATCATTTTTTATAATTTCTAATTTATCACTTTCACTTACTAAATAATTACATTTGTATATTATCTTATTATTACATTTAACATATCCAGACTCAATTAATTCCTGTGCTCTTGTTCTTGAAGTAATTAATTGTCTTTCGACTAATTCTTTATCAATTCTATTTTTCATATCTAAAAAGTCTTTGAAACACTTTCTATTGTTTCATTCAATTCCTTTTTTAATTCAAAATTTTTTGTCCAGATTTGTATAACAACATCAGTACCTTTTCTATTTAATTCTCTCGAAAAAATCAAATTACTGTTAAGATCTTTAGAAAAGCAATCACTAATTTCTTTGCTTTGATTTTTCCCACACATTAATACAATTATTCCTTTGTCAGTAAGATTATTATATAAATTAGTAAATGAATTTATTACTTGCTCTGTTGCATTATCACTAAATGGAACTTCTGTGACTATAGCATCGTATTTTTCACTTAAATGAACATTTGCTGAACTACCAACAATATGTTTCGAACCATAAAATTCTAATCCTGGTTTTAATGTTTCATCAATATCTATACTTGTAATATCAATATCTGGATTTATATATTTATACATATATACAATCCCGCCTCCACCAGCAAAGGGTTCAATAATTTTTTTTTCATTATGTGGCATTGACAAATTAACTAAACACCTAGCATCTTCAACTGGTAAAGCCCTACGCCCAAACTCGGTTCCATTTCCACGATATCCTGTTAATTGTTTTTCAACACCATCAAATGAAACAATTTTGAATTCTCTATTATGTGGTGATTGTGTATCATATATTTTTTCATCTTGTATATATAATTTTTTTAGCGAATATTTTTTTCCTTTCCAAATCAAAGGGTTAATCGTTTCTATTTTTGTGTCATTTGATTGTTCAATAGAATCAAAATCTAAAAAATAAAATTCATTAAAATAACCAATATTTTTTAATCTATTTTGTACTTCATCCCAATTCTCTTTTTTGACGAAAAATGAAACAATCCCTTTAACATCACTAAGTGGTCCATTTTTAATAAAAATTATATCTAAATCATAATTAGATAAAAGCATTTCCATAATACCTAATTGCTTTGATTTAATTCTTGAATTTCTTAATTTACAAGTTATAACATTATACTTACTTAAAAATCCATCTATGTTTGTTCCATCAACTAAAACGGCTCTATTCATATCTTACCTCCTAAAACTTTAAAACTTTACCTACAGTAAACATATCTCCTACATCTTCTTCTAAAGATCGCTTCAAAAATTCTTTATCTAACATTTCTTCTATGTTTTTTTCAGCTTCTTTTTTATATTTTTCTTTAGAAACTTGCATAATATTAAATCTCTTACCAACTGTCCCCAAGCAATAATCACAAGTTTGAAGAGGAGATGTTGAATTAATGTATTTTTCTAACTCTTCTTCTAAGTTTTGATTATCTAAAATTTTAATACCATTTTTATCAAAATTACAATTTTCTATATTTTTACAAATTGCTAATGATTGAGGGCATTTATAAAAATATTCACCATACACATTAAAGCATTGCCATTTTTGGGATATAATACATGTTTTATATATATCATCAACCAATTGTTTATTAGCATTTTTATGATATGAAAATGGTTCTCTAAAATAATCATATAAATATATGTATGTAGTGACTTTATCTTTATTTTTCTTTGCCCATTCAATTAAATTTTTTGAAATTTTTTCATTGTAATTATAATTAGATATTTCTACGATATCAATATTATTTAAAATATTTTCAGATAATTTCGATATTAAAATACCATTAGTTGGAATAGATATTTCATCAGATATACCTATTTCTTTTATTTTACTTACAATATTTTCTAAATTACTATTTAAGGTTGGCTCCCCTCCAAGCAATCTAATAACCTTACAATGTAAAACGGAACTTAATTTTTTTAAAACCAAATACATATTTTCTTCATTTAAAAATTCTTTTTTCTCTAATGGTGAAATATGTGAACATCCACGGCAAGATAGATTGCAATGATTAGAAACATGAATTTCTAAACTTTCAACTGTTATCATACTTATTTCCTACCTGCAAAATATTTTATAGTTTTTTCTAATCCTATATTAAAATCTATTTTCGGTTCCCAATTTAAAATTTCTTTTGCCTTATTGATATTTGGTTTTCTTTTTTGAGGATCATCTTTCATTGCATCCATAAAAACAATTGATGATTTTGTATTTACTGTATTTTTTATTATATTTGCTACATCTAAAACAGAAATTTCCACTGGATTACCTACATTAATTGGAAATGGTATTTTTTTATCAAATGACATTAGTTTTAAAATAAAATCTAATGTATCGTCGATATAGCAAAAACTTCTTGTTTGTTTTCCTTCGCCATAAATTGTAATATTTTCATTAAATAATGCTTGATTAACAAAATTAGATATAATTCTCCCATCTTCTTTTCTCATTTTAGGTCCGTATGTATTAAATATTCTTGCTACCCTTACATCTACATCATATTTTCTAATATAGTCATAAATTAAAGCTTCAGCTGCCCTTTTCCCCTCATCATAACATGCTCGTACACCAATTGAATTAACATTTCCCCAATAATCTTCTGTTTGTGGATTTTCAAGAGCATCACCGTAAACTTCAGAAGTAGAAGAATGAAATAATTTTACTTTTGTTCCTTCTATTGCTTTTAATAAATTTCTAACGCCCAAAACACTCGATTCCCATGTTTCAATTGGAAATTCTAAATAATATTGTGGACTTGCAGGACATGCAAAATTATAAATTATATCAAATGAGTTTTCTCTTATAAAACTAATAATTTTATTATTGGTAATATCCATATTATAAAATTTAAAATTTTCATTATTTTCAAACTCTTTTAAATTTTCATAAGTTCCAGTAGATAAATTATCAACAACATAAATTTGATTATCAGCTAAAAGTTTCTCAACTAAATTACTTCCAATAAATCCTGCTCCACCTGTAATCAAAATTTTCATATCATATATCAGTCCTTTCCTCCAAACTTGAAGTTTAACATACAATAAAAAATAATTGGCATCACAAACTATAACACAACGTTTTATAAGATACCAATTATTGAGATTAATTTTTAAATAGAAAATATATATTGCCTAATTAGCCATTCATCAGTAGCAGCCATCTTTATAAAACAACTAACATTTTTTTACAATATGTTTCCCCAAGTCATTTATTCAATATTTTACCATTATTTTACATTATAGTCAATGATTTTGCTCTTAAAAATGTGGAGTATTCATTGTATAATAATGTTAAAAAAACTGTAAATATTATGAACTAACTAATGGACTTGTTGCGGTTAATATTCCACCATATACTGATGGTATTTTTCCTTGAACAAGTTTTATAAAAACAGGTAGTTCACTTTTTACATTTACCTTTTTTGAAGTAAATGGTAATATTACTTGTTCATTTACTTCAACCTCTATATATATTTTTATCATTGCATTATTTATCCCATATTCAATAACTTCTGTTTTTATGTTACTATATACACTTCCTACTATTTTGTTTTTAACTGGTATTTTTGGCCCAATATCTGCAATAATAGAAGCACCTGTAACAACTCCAAAGGGAATATAATAAACAATTCCTGAAATATCTGATTTTTCGTATACATTACTTATAGGTATATTAAGCTCATCAAACTTTCCCTTATCTAATAAAATTAAGTCTTGTTCAATACTATTTGTTATACTATATAATATGTTGTTTACATTAACAGCATTAAAATCGACGCTAACAATTTCGTTATTTTCATTTGTATTTGTGATTATTAAATCTTCTAAACCTTCGTTTGTTGTGTATTTTAATATAGATTTATTTATTACAGCCATTGCAATTCTTTCTGTTTCTATTTCTGCATAATTAACTAAAATTGGCATCATTTTTTGATTAATAATTTTAAATATTATTAATATGGTAATGCATACTAGCATAATAATTATTGAAATTCTATCTCTTAACTTTATATTAAAATTCAATTTTTTATACCTTAATTTCATTTTATTGCTCATATTAAATTATAGTGCAAAAAAGAAGAACTATTCTAAATTTGAAGTTTGCAACAAAGAGCAAAAACACAAATGATATTATTTTAATATCAGCTAAGTCTATGTTCAACCTGTTTTTTATACTATAAAGCAAAAAATAGTTTAAAATTAAACAATATCGTAAATAAATTCTTAAAATGTGTTATAAATTTTTTATATCAAAATCAATATTCATTTTTTTATCGCCTAAATATGTTTTTAACAAACAAAAAAGTGAACATGTTCTTTTTATGCATACTTTTATATTACAATTTTTCTTTAAAATAGTCCTATATCAAATATATAATTAGCAATAACTATCATCGTCCCAAGAATTGAAATGATAAGCACTATTAAACTAATTATAACAAGCACATTATTCTTTTTTACACTTTTCTCAAGTTCTTCAAATCCTTCAAAATCTTCTTTACTAAATGTCATTGAATTAGTATAGAATGATTTATCTATATTATTAACATTTTCTTTTATTTCTGCAAGCTTTTGTGTTTTTTCTAATTCTTTTGGTTTCTCTTCTATTATTTCTTTTTCTAAACCTTCTCTTATTATTTCATGTTTCATAGGTGGTACTATTTCTGTAATTTCGCCGGGCGCTCCTTTGAGCTCATCTAAAAGTCCTATATCATCTTTATGAATAGTAACGGTGTTAATTAAATCAATTAGTGTTCTTTCATCAGTGTTAAACTCATCAAGTTCTTCCTTTTCATACTCTTTTTTTTCGTACATCTTCAGAGAATTTAAAATATCATATTGAGTGTTGTGTAACTTTTTATATCTGTCTTTCTCATAATCAATTTCTCTATTCTGCTTGGCTTTTTCTATAACAGAATTAATATCATAATCTTTTGGGGCCAATTTTTCTTCGTCTTTTTCATCTTCTTTTATTTCAGGAAATAAGCTTTGCCTTTTAGGTGCTGTTTTTTGATTTAAAGAAGAAATATATTTTTTTATTTTTTCCATATCAATATTATTGTTTACTGTCTCTATTATTTTAAAATTACTCGTTGTTTGAATTTGCGATAATTCATCATTATTTATATTTTCATATAGACTTTTGTTTTTACTAGTTCTAGTTTCAGAAATCACATTATCAACATCATTATATCTTTCCATTCTAGAATTCATACTATTCACCAATATTATAATAACACATTTATTAAAATTTTTAAACTACAATTTGATTTTATATTATGATTTAGTATATAATATATTTTAGGAGGAATAATATGGAAAAAATAGTTATTAATAAAGAAGCATGTGTAGGCTGTGGGATGTGTGTTCACCAAAATCCAGATTACATAGTCTTTGATGAAAATGGACATGCTGAACCAGTTGGAAAAGAAATAAACCCTGATGACAAAAAAAGTATATTAGAAAGCATTGAAATTTGCCCAACTGAAGCAATATGCATAGTTGAAGAAAAATAAAAGCGAAAAATCACGCTTTATTTTTTTGTTTCAAACTATATAATTGTTTAACCTCTTTTAAAGACAACTTTCTATATTGACCACTTTTTAAACCATTTAAGTTTAAAAAAGCATATCTTTCTCTTTTAAGTTTCAAAACTTCATAACCCAAGCTAGAAAACATATCTTTAACTTGATGATTTCTCCCTTCAGAAATAACAACTTTAACATAACTAGAATCAGTTTTCTTATCATATTTTTTCAATTTAAACAAGCCAGGTTTAGTTTTTTTACCATCTAGCAAAATACCCTTGCTTAACAAAATAGCATCATTTTTTTTAAAAAAACCTTTTACTTTAGCAACATATTCCTTATTTACATTACTATTAGGATGAGTTAACAAATTAGACAATTCCCCATCATTAGTAAGCAAAATCGCTCCTGTAGTATCATAATCAAGCCTGCCAACTGGATAAATTTTAGAATCAACATCAACTAAATCAACAACAGTTTTTCTGCCCTTTTCATCTTTAACAGAACTAAT
This sequence comes from uncultured Bacilli bacterium, assembly GCA_944350305.1. Taxonomy (GTDB): domain Bacteria; phylum Bacillota_I; class Bacilli_A; order RF39; family UBA660; genus CALVVN01. The sequence goes on along the minus strand of CALVOO010000010.1, from coordinate 6,879 downwards.
AATACCTCTCGGTTTATAAAGTAAATAATATTCCTTTAAATCTTTTTTAACTACCTCTCCATTAACCATTACAATATCATTATCACTAACCTTAACACCAAGAGTCTTTACAATTACACCATTAACTTTAACTTTACCATTAACAATTAACTCTTCACTTTTACGTCTAGAAGCAACACCACATTCACTTAAAAACTTTTGTAATCTTTCCATAAAACATCACAAAAACATTATAAATTACTATTTCCAAAAAAACAACCAATTCTTAATCTTCTTTAACTTACTTTCCTCACTAATTGCATATATTTCTTCTTTATGTAAAAGTTCATCTTTGACATAAACCTCAACATATCCAACCTGTTCATTATCGCTAACTTTATCCAATTTTTTCAACTTTATTTCTAAACGAATTTTATCTTTCTCATCGTCACTTAACATAACTTCAAAATCATTTTTAATATACAAATGATAATCTTTATAATAATCTTCTTTTAAAGAAAAAGTATATCTATTAAGTATCATATATTTATCATAATTTGAAAAAACCTCTTCATATAAATTTTTGTGAGTATTAAATCTATCAGTATCCTTTATAGTTGCTATAACCAATTCTTCCTCACCTTTTTTAGCACTTGAAATAAAGACATGTTTACTACTTGTAGTATATCCAATTTTACCACTAGTAGCATATTTATAAAGAGACAACAGTTGGTTTTTATTATACCAAATATGTCTTTCAATGTTAGAGTCCACAGTATATTTAGTCTGTCCAGTAATTTCCATAAAAGTATCATTATTAGTCGCATACTTCATAAGAAGTGCCATATCATAGGCAGTAGAATAATTTTTAGTATCGTCATCAAGTCCATGAGGATTTTCAAAAACAGTATTTTTCATACCAATAGAAACTGCCTTTCTATTCATTTCCTCAATAAACTTATCATAAGGCATAATATTACTAGCAATAACCATAGCCGCATCATTGCCACTTTGATACATTAAACCATAAAGCAAATCTCTCAAAGTTAACTCTTCACCGACGTCCAAATACAACATTGAACCATAAACCGCATTAACTTCTTCTCCAGCTTCAATAACCAAATCCAAAGGTGCATTTTCTAAAGCAATCAAAGCAGTCATTATTTTAGTGGTAGAAGCAATCAAATTTTTTTCATTCATATTAGAGCTCATCAAAACTCTACCAGAAGATGTATCCATAACAACATAAGCATGAGCAGAAGCAGATAATCTTGGTATAAAAACGAACAAACTTAAAAATAAGATAATTAACTTTTTCATAGTAATATAGTATGAAAAAAAGCACTATTTATTACTAACTAAGAATCATAATAATTATACCTGAAATAACACTTATAAAATACAACAAACCCAAAACCATAAAATTCTCTTTCAAATTCTTATTAGATTTAAATAACACCAATAAAGCCATTCCACTATTAGCCAAAAGCCCAGCGATTAACGAACCAAAAGAAATAGCATTATTCAAAAACAATTCAGTAATAATTACGCTAGAAGCACAATTAGGAATTAGCCCTAATAAACTAATTACAAAAGGAGCAAAAATACTATCACGCATAAAAATAGAAGAAATAATACTACTTTCTAAAGTTTCCATAATTAAAGTTATAACAAAATTAACTAAAAAAATAAAAACAAAAATATGAACAGTATGTTTTAAAGAAGAAACCAATACACCTTCTTCACAATGACAATTCTCTTCATCACAGATACTATAATCAACACTAGTTTTCTTATTTCTAAATAACAAATCAATTAAAACACCGAAAAAAATACCGATGAATAATTTAATTAACAAAATTTGCAATATAATAGTAATATCTATATTATTACTAATCATTATCGGCAACATCTCATCACTAGTAGCTAAATAAATACTTATTAAAGTACCCAATGACAAAATTCTTGTCACATATAAATTAGTTGCAACCACAGAAAAACCACATTGTGGAATCAATCCCAAAAAGGCTCCAACAACAGGTCCAAACTTGCCAGAATTTCCAATTATTTTTTTACTTTTTTCACTAAACTTATGTTCAATAATCTCAATAATCAAAAAAGCTATAAACAAAAAAGGAAGAATTTTTAAACTATCTATAAAAGAATGCAAAAAAATATGTACAACTTCATCAATCATATCATTCACCCCTATAAACAAATAGATTTTATCACTTTACACAGAAAAAAGTCAATTTTCTTCTAAAGGATCAATCAAACTCAAAGAAAACTTATTCTTATCTAAATCAACATCTAAAACATAACAACTAACAATATCACCAACAGACAAAATATCACTAGGATGTTTTATATAACTTTTAGTAAGTTTAGATATATGAGCGAGGCCATCATTTTTAAGTCCAACATCAATAAAAACACCGAAATCGACAACATTTCTTACAGTTCCCTCGAGTTTCATACCAACAGTTAAATTTTCAATTTTAAGTATATCACTTTTCAAAATAGGTTTTTCCAACTCATCCCTAGGATCACGAAGAGGTTTTTTCAAAGATTCAATAATATCAAAAAGCAAATACTTATCCGTTGAAACATCAGACAAATCATCCAAATTAAGATTGTCAAGCTTTAACCTCACCTCTTCTGAACCAATAGCTTCAACATCAATATCAAATTTATTTAAAAGCTTTAATACAACAGCATAACTTTCCGGATGAATAGAAGTCATATCCAAAACATTACTACCACCAACAATTCTTAAAAAACCAATACATTGTTCATAAGATTTAGAAGACATACCTTTAAGATTCTTTACCTCTTCCCTATTATTAAACTTACCAAATTTATTTCTATAATCCAAAATTGAAGTTATAAGTTTTTTTGATAAACCAGAAACATAACTAAGTAAACTTTGAGATGCAGTATTAATATTTACACCGACACTATTAACAACTTTACTAACAACAAAATCAAGGCCATCTTCTAATTTCTTAGAAGAAACATCATGTTGATACTGACCAACTCCAATACTTTTTGGATCAATTTTAACATATTCACTTAATGGATCTTGCAATCTTCTTCCAATACTAATCGCACTTCTTTCTTCAACATGCAAATCAGGGAATTCGTTAATAGCAAGCTTACTAGCAGAATATACGCTAGCGCCACTTTCACTAACAATAACATATTTAACATCTTTAGTTGAATCTTTAATAACATCTACAATAAAAGCCTCACTTTCCCTAGAAGCAGTACCATTACCAATAGCAATAATATCAATATCAAACTTATCAATCAATTCCAGAATAATTTTTTTACTTTTTTCATATTCACGCTTAGGTTCATGAGGATAAATCACCCCAATATATAAGGGTTTCCCAGTTTTATCAAGAACACCAATTTTGCATCCAGTTCTAAAAGCAGGATCTAAAGCAAGAACAGTTTTTTCTTTCATAGGTGGCGTTAAAAGCAAATTCTCCAAATTCCTACTAAAAAGACCAATAGCTTCATCTTCACATCTTAAAAAAACTTCACCTTTAATTTCCCTAACAACACTAGGAAAAATTAGTCTTTTAAAGGCATCTTTTATTGCATCTTTAACAAATTTAACAACAAACGATTCACTATTCTTTATTATCTTATTAAAAAGATAATTCAAAATATAATCTTTATCAACATCAATATTCAAAGAAACAACTTTTTCATTAACCGCACGATTAATAGCCAAATACCTATAGGATTTAATATACTTAACACTTTCAGAAAAATCATAATACATCTCATATAACTTACCATCATCATCACCTATCTTTTTAGTAACAAAAGTGCCATTATTAAAAACATAATTTCTAATCCACTTTCTATAATAAGCATTGTCACTAATCCATTCAGCAATAATATAGGAAGCGCCTATTAATGCATCAGCAGCAGTTTTAACCTTATCATTAGCAAACCTACTAGCCAATTCATCTAAAGACCCATTTAAAGGAAAAGCCATAATCATTTTAGCCAAAGGAGTCAAGCCATTATTAATTGCGTCAGTAGCCTTAGTTTTTTTCTTATCCTTAAAAGGCCTATACAAATCTTCTACCAAGACAAGTTTATCACACTTCATAATTTCGTCCTTAAGTTCAGGCGTTAATAACCCCTTTTCATCAATAAGCCTTATTACATCTTCTTTCCTTTTTAATAAATTAACTTGGTAATCATACGCCTCACTAATGCTCCTAATTTGTTCCTCATCTAAATTACCCGTAACTTCCTTTCTGTACCTAGCAATAAAAGGAATAGTACTACCATCACTTAACAACTTCAAAACGCTCCTAACTGAATTTTCACTAACATTTATTTTTTTACTTACTTCATTTATAACAAAATCATTCATAACATTCACCAAATAAAATTATAAAATACAAATAAAAAAAAGCATAGAATTTTAAACATTCTATACTCATATATTTACATTTTATTTGTTATCATTTTCATAATTATAAGTTCCATGCAATTTTTCTTTAGTTATAGTATCCAAATCTTCAACAACCCATTTATTATCTTCTTTAATAAGATTAATTGTAATTGTATACTCAACATATTCTGAAGCCTTATAAAGTTCGTCAAGCAAATACTCATTAACTTTTAGCAAATCTCTATTAGTAGTATCATCTACATAAAACTCATCTTCATGTTCATCAATATAATCTTCTGCATTTTTTCTAGCCTTATACAAATCATAAACTTTTATTTTAACTTCAACACTAGAAGTATCACCGTCAATGTTTTCTCCAGTAACCTCATAATTCATATCCTGATATTGCCTTTTCATAACATCAATGTATTTATCCTTATGCTCAGTAGTAGTCAAACCAGAAGCTTCACTACTTAGTTCCAAATCACTTAATACACCTTCATCCAAATTTTTATATCTCATCAAAAATTCTTCAGTTTTTTTAGTAGGCGTATTCATGTTAAAATCACAACTACATCCGACCAAGACCAATAAAAATGCAAATACTAGAAACAATTTTTTCATTATGTCCTCCTCACTAATAGAATTAACACAAATAAAAAATTTATACATTTTTAACGTATAAATTTAATATTTCAACCAATCTATTAATTTTGGGGTTAAATTCACACACAATATCATTTATCAAATCATCATAACAATTTTTACCATTATAAACTTTATTGTTTAACTCATAATATAAATACTTTAAAAGTTCCGTATTATTTTTATGAGCATTTATTTTTGAGATAACACTATCGATAAGAAATGCTTCATCTCTAGTAAACTTATTTAAAAAATTATCTTTTGAAAGAATCTTACAATTAAAATCCTTAACTTTCAAATTATTAGACAAATCAATAACTTCCAGTTCTTCACCAATAACCAATCTACTTTTTTTAATAGAAGTGCCATTGGAGTCAAACATCACGGCAAAAGAATCAAAACCATTTGTGAAGACAATTGCATACTGAATAGTCTTTAACAAACGTCCTTTATACTGTTGTGTTTTCTCTCTAATCAAAGACAAAAGCTCATCATCAACAACAACTTTATTATTTAAGAATCTATCGTAATTTTTATCGTTCAACTTAATCAATGGAATTTTTCTAAAATGAACAATATTATCAGTTTCTTTCCAATCATAAAAATCATAAAGCTTATCATTAAAATTTAAAGTTAAATCATAAATATAAATCATAACATTTTATCCTTTCTCTTTAACATAGACACAATTACTAAAAACACTCCAGGAACAAATGCGATAACTTCCATTCTCCTAATAATAAAATTAACATATTCTAAAAAAGTATACCCCATATTTAATAAATTAATATAAATTATTATAAATGAAATTGATAGGCTAATAAAAATAATTCCTGTTATAAAAAAAATAATTCTCATAATCATGTAAATCACCTATAATATTTTATTTATTAAATGTTAATATTATTATATAATTTAATAGGTGATAAAATTGATAGAAATTATAAAATACATAATATTAGGTATAATTCAGGGTTTTACTGAACCGTTGCCAATTTCATCAAGCGGCCATGTATTTATATTAAGAAATATATTTAATTTGGGTGAAATGACTGACTTAAATTTTGAAATTATAGTCAATTTTGGAAGTTTAATTGCTATTTTATTAATATACTTCGAAGACATTAAAAAATTAGTCGTAAATTTTTTTAAATATATTAAAAATAAAAATAGTCAATCAGAAAATGATTTTAAATATTGCCTTTTAATTATATTAGGAGTAATACCAATAGGTATAGTAGGTTTTCTATTTAAAGATCAAATTGAAAGTTTTTTAAATAGTACTAAGATAATTGGAATATCTTTTTTGATAACTGCTTTGTTTTTATATTTAGTTAGAAATATAAAAGGAGAAAAAGATGATAGAGATCTTACATGGCATGATGCATTAATTATTGGCTTAGTTCAAGTGATAGCAGTTATACCAGGTATAAGTAGGAGTGGCTCTACATTAATTGCTGCGTTATTTTGTAATATTAAAAGATCAAGTGCTTTAAAGTACTCCTTTATGTTATATATTCCTATAAGTGTTGGAACAACATTATTAGGAATAAAAGATTTAATAACAATGCCTAATATGCATGAAATGATATTGCCATATGGATTGAGTTTTATTGCATCACTAATAGTATCATTTTTCACTCTAAAATGGTTTATGGATGTTGTAAAAAAAGGTAAATTTATATATTTTAGTATTTATTGCTTAGTTATGGGATTGTTAGTATTGTTATTTTTATAATTTAAAAACCTTATTTTAATTAATGATGTGGACCCTGTTTGGTAGACATCAATTAAAAACCTGTACATTAAAAAGAGAAAAGTTATTTTTCTCTTTT
>CALVOO010000009.1 GCA_944350305.1 uncultured Bacilli bacterium | reverse complement strand
ATTTGTATAAAAAAAGTAACGATTTAATTCGTTGCTTTTTTTAATTCATTTCTACATTATGATATACGTTGCTCACATCGTCTAAATCGTCAAGCATTGTTAATAATTTTTGAAATTTAGTCATTTGTTCTTCATCTAATTTAACTGTGTCTTTTGCAAAATATGATATTTCATCTACTTCAAAAACTATATCATTTTTTACAGTTTCTAATGCAGTTTTCATATTGTTTAAATCTTGTGGTGCTGCATATATTAAAGTCATATCATTTTCTACTTCAATATCGTTAATATCCACATTGTTATTTATTAAAGCGTCCATGATAGTTTCTTCATCAAGGCCTTTTATACCGATTACAGATAAATGTTCATACATGAAACTTACTGCATTTGGTGTTGCCATTTTAGCTCCGCATTTATTAAATACTGTCTTTAATTCGCTTATTGTCCTATTTGTATTGTCAGTTAAACACTTTATTATTAGATTGCTACTGCCTGGTCCAAATGCTTCGTATTCACATGTTACGTAATCTTCAGTAACACCCTTTTTTACTTTATCAATATTTCTGTTTATAACATCAGCAGGTACATCATCTCTTTTTGCTTTTTCTATTATTCTTCTTAATTGTAAATTATTTACTGGATCAGGATTTCCTTTTGCAGCTTGATAAATTTCTTTTGCATATATTGAATATAATTTTGACTTTCTAGCGGCTGTTTTAGCCATTGATGCAGCTCTAACTTCGTGTGCTCTTCCCATAATTTCACTCCTTTAATTTAATTTTTCAATTTCTTTTACTATTTTATAATAAATAGGATAATTTTTAAAGTCATTTGTTATATTTTCTTTTAAAAACTCCTCAGAATCAATTTTTGCTTGGGATAATATTTTATAATCTCTCTTTAAATCAGCTATTTTAAAAAACATTTCACCACTTTGTTTTACACCGAATAAATCTCCTTCTTTTCTCATTTCAAAATCTTTTTCAGTTATATAAAATCCATCATTGCTTTCTTTTAAAACTTTAAGTCGTTCGTTATTTTTAGGGCCAATTAAAATACAAGTAGATTCATATTCATTTCTTCCTATTCTTCCTCTTAATTGGTGTAATGTTGCTAAGCCAAATCTGTCTGCGTTAAAAATAACTATCATTGTGGCATTTTTTACATCTACTCCTACTTCAATTACTGTTGTGGAAATCAAAATTTTTGTTTCTCCTTTTATAAAATTATCCATTATTTCATCTTTATCTTTTTTGTTTAATTTTCCATGTAAAATTTCAGTCTTTACTTTATTATTAAATGCTATATCTATTTTTTCTTTTAATTCTATTACTGTTTCTAAATTTAATGTGTCATTTTCTTCAATTAATGGTGAAACTACATATATTTGTCTTCCTTTTTTTATCTCTTCAAGCATTAGATAAAGTACTTCTTTTATTTCTTTTTCATTTTTTATTATTGTTTTTATTTCTTTTCTTCCTTTTGGTTTAGTTTTTATGTTCGTTATGTCCATATCACCATACAGAGTTAATGCAAATGTTCTAGGAATTGGCGTTGCTGTCATATAAAGTATGTCTGTGTTTTTTCCTTTTTTATTTAGCATTGTTCTTTGGTTTACTCCAAATCTGTGTTGTTCATCTGTTATTACTAAACTTAAATTTTTAAACTTTAGTTTTTCATTTAGTAGTGCATGTGTTCCTATTATTAAATCTATATTTCCTTTTTCTAATTTTTCTAGTATTATATCTCTATCTTTTTTCTTTGTATTTCCTGTTAATAATTCTATTTTCATGTCAGTTTCTATAAGTATATTTTTAATATTTTCAAAATGTTGATTTGCTAATATTTCGGTAGGCGCCATCAGCGCGGTTTGTCCTCCACTTAAATGTGTGATGTAAGCAGCAATTACTCCTACAATGGTTTTTCCACTTCCTACATCTCCCTGTAGTAGTCTGTTCATTCTATGGTTACTTGACAAGTCTTCATATATTACTTTAACTGCATTTAATTGGTCTTTTGTTAGTTCAAATGGTAAACTTCTTATAAAGTCGTCGATAATGTTTTTATCAACTATTTTTTTTGGTTTTTTATTTTCTGATTTTATTCTCAATTTTAGATAATTCATTTTAAACATTAGTTTGAATAGTTCTTCATATATTAGTTTTAGTTTTGCTTGTTTTATTTCTTGCTCGTTTTTAGGATTGTGAATTTTATTTATTGCCTCTTTTTTAGATATGAATTTATATTTTATATTTAAGTATTCTGGTATGTAATCATCATATATTGTCATTGTAGTTAATGCACTGTTAATAATTTTGGTCATTGATTTATTGTTTATTCCATTTGTTAAATGGTATACACTTTCATATGTATTATTAATTATTTTGCTAAATAAAATGTTTGTTGCTGTAATAGTGTTTCTTTTTTCATCCCATTTTCCAAAGATTGTTATGGTTTTTCCTGGCAATAAATTTTTTTTGATAAATGCTCGGTTATATATAGCTACATTTATAATTTTACTATTTGAATTTACTTTAAATATTAATATGTTTAGTCTTGGATTTATTCTTCTTAATATAACTGTGCTTGCTACAATTCCTTCTATAATTACATTTTCTCCATCTATTGTTTCATCTATGTTGCTTAGTTTTAGTAAGTTATATTTATATGGATAGTGTTCTATGAGGTCAGTTATATTATAAATTTCTAAATTTTTTAGTTCACTTATTGTTTTTTTACCTAATCCTTTTATATTTTCTAAATCATTCATAACTAAATTATAAATTACGAAAATATGTTTGTCAACTTTTTAAAATGAAAAATACCTCGTTTATGAGGTATTTATATATTTTATTAGTTTATTCTATTTATTGATACTGCTGCAGAATATAAATCGTTTGGCACTAAATCAATATCAGTATCTGATGTGTTAATAAATCTATATGTTGATCCTGAACTTGCTTTAAATATAGCGTTTCCGTTTATGGTACCTGTATCACAGCATGTAACTTTGTTGTGTGTTGAAGAATGGGCTATTAAAATGTCTTCTGGTAATACTTGGTGTAATTCTATTCCTAATGATTTTGGAACACAGTCGTCTTGACCTTTGTTTTTATTTCTCACGTTTATCCACCAGTGTATTAAATATATTCCTTCTTCTGGTATCGTAAATTCCCCATTAAATGGATTGTATGTTATTTTATTTGCAATATTTGTATTTTGAAATAGAACTGGTGATTGTGATTGTACAGTTGAATTTGATAAGTCATGTACCATTGCATAACTGTCTAAGGTTTCTCCAGGCCCAGCTGGTCCTGTTGCTCCTGTTGGCCCTGTTGCTCCGGTTGCTCCGATTGGTCCGGTTGGCCCTGTTGCTCCGGTTGCTCCCATTGCTCCGGTTGGCCCTGTTGCTCCTGTTGGTCCTGTTGCTCCGGCTGCTCCCGTTGCTCCTGTTGCTCCTGTTGGTCCCGTTGCTCCTGTTGGTCCCGTTGCTCCGATTGGTCCGGTTGGCCCTGTTGGCCCTGTTTTATCGCAACAATATATTTCTAAACACTTGCTACCACAGCAAGTATTTTCTTCATTTTCAGTAATATTTGTATCTATTTTTATCACTCCTTTCAATAGTAATTTATGATAATTTATTTTTTTTGTTTGTTCATTTAGCCATATAAAAAATTTATAAAAAAATATTTAAAAAATTATTGACAAAAATATCTTTTTACTTTAGTATATAGACTTACCAATTCACTTTTAGGCGAATTGGTGCTAGTATCACACTAGCCAACCCCTTTTTATTCTTTTTTCCGGATTGCTTCTCAGGGGGGCAATCCTTTTTTATGTTAAAAAAAGACTTGGATTTGTTAGTCATCTAAGTCTTTTTCTTGTAATAATTCTATTTTTTTGTAATATTCATATCTTTTTTTTGCATTGTCTATATTTTGCTCATATAATTTGTCGTATTCTTCTTCATTTAGATCTTTTAAATTTCTATATCTTAATTCTCTCTTAAATACTTCTTCATATAGTGAAAAATCTGGTTCTTTTGAATCAATTATAAGTTTTTTACCATTATACCTCATAAGTATGTTATATCCAGAATTAACTAAGAATTTTTCTTCTTCTAATGCATTTTTCATTCCACCTTTTATTCCGTGTTCTATACATGGACTGTAAGCTATAATAATTGCTGGACCATTATGTTCATGTGCTTCTTTAAATGCTTTTATTGTTTGCATTTTATTAGCACCCAAACAAACTGATGCGACATAAACATTCGGTATACCCATTGCTACTTTGAATAGATCTTTTTTGCTAGTTGTTTTTCCCTTTGCAGCAAATTCAGCTACTGCGCTAGTTTTTGTGGATTTTGATTTTTGACCGCCTGTATTTGAGTATACTTCAGTATCTAATACTAAGATTTTAACATCTTCTCCAGACCATAAAACATGATCTAGTCCTCCATAACCGATGTCGTAAGCCCATCCATCTCCCCCAATTATCCATACCTTTCTAGATGGTATATAGTCTATTAATGCTTTTATTTCTCTATTTGTTTCTTTTTCTAATAGTTTTTCTTTTATTTCTAAAGTTTTTTCACTATCGTTATAATTGTCTATAAATTCTTTATATATATCTTTTATTTCTGGATTTACTTCATCTTTAATTTTATACATAGTATTTTTTAGTGTTTCTCTTATGTTTTTATAAGATGTATGTAGTCCTAAACCAAATTCTGCATTATCTTCAAATAATGAACTTATCCATGGTATGCTATAAGGCGTACAAGGAAGTGATGCTCCATATATTGAAGAACATCCTGTTGCATTTGCAATTATAATTTCGTTTTTATATAGTTCTGTAAGTATTCTAATGTATGGTGTTTCTCCGCATCCAGCACATGCACCATTGAATTCAAATACTGGTTTTACAAATCCAAGTCCTTTTATTGTTTCCTTTTTAAATATTGTTTTGTTTTCTATTGTTTCAGTTAGTTTATCACATAACTTATCTTCTTCGTCGTTATAGTTTCCGAAAGTTAATGCTTTTTTACCTGCTTTGCCAGGACATGTATCTATACATAATCCACATCCTGTGCAATTACTTTCTGAAACACTGATATAAAAGTATTTGTCATCTTCGCCAAAACTTGCTAATACTTTTTCATCGCTTAATCCAACTTTATTTAATTCATCTTTAGTCATTGAAAAAGGTCTAATAACTGCATGTGGACAAACTAATGCGCACTCATTACATTCGATGCAATTTTCTTTGTTCCATTTAGGTACTAATTCCATTACTTTTCTTTTATCGCTTTTTGAAGTTCCGCCTTCAAATGTTCCATCTTTATGATTTATAAAATCAGACACTTTTAATAAATTTCCTCTTCTTTTTAACATATAATCTGTTAGTGTAATAATTTTGTTTTCTTCTTCTTTTGTTATTGCTAATTTCTTTATGTCTAGTTCTCTTAAAACTGATGTTGATTCTTCTAAAGCGTTTATGTTGTTGCTTACAACGTCTTCTCCTTTATCTTTATATACTGTTTTTATTTGAAGTTTAAATTTATCAATATCTTCATTTGTACATCCTAACATTTTTAAAACGTATATTGATATTATATTGTTAATTTTTCCATTTAAATTATATTTTGTTGCTAATTCGTTTGCGTTTGTAATAAACACTCTTAATTTTTTGTCTATTATTTGTTCTTTTATATTATTCGGTATGTATTCGTTTAACTCTTCATCGTTTTTACTTGAATTTAACAGTAGTATTCCATTTTGTTTTATATTGTCTAATAAGTCATACTTTGTTAGATATGAATCTTTTGATACGACTATTAATGATGGATTAGTTAAATAATATGGAGCATTTATAGGTGTATCGCTTATTCTTAAATGACTTATAGTGACACCATTACTTTTTTTTGAATCATATTCAAAGTATCCTTGAACAAAGTTTCCATCTTTTTGGCCAATTACTTTCATTATGTTTTTTGATGCGCTGACCATTCCATCTGAACCAAAACCAAATATTTTTATTTCTTTCCACTTTTTTTCTATGTTGTAACTCGGTATCGTTAAACTTAGATTTGTAATGTCGTCTACTATTCCTATTGTAAAGTTGTTGATAACTTTATATCTATTTAAATTGTCAAATACTGCTTTTATTTGTGCTGGGGTTGTGTCTTTACTTGACAATCCGTAACGTCCTCCAACTATTTCTATATTTTCTCCTTTTAGGGCATTTACTATATCTAAATATAGTGGTTCTCCATTACTTCCTGCTTCTTTTGTTCTGTCAAGTACTGCTATTTTTTCTACACTTTTTGGTAAAACTTTTTTTAGATATTTTACACTAAATGGTCTATATAAATGTACAGTGATTACACCGACTTCTTCGCCTTTGTTATTTAGGTCATCGACCACTTCTTTAATAGTATCGTTAACTGAGCCCATTGCAATAATTATGTTTTTGGCATTTTTATTTCCGTAATATGTAAATGGTGCATAGTTCGTTCCGGCCAAATTGTTAATCTTTTCCATGTATTCATTTACTATGTCCGGTAATTCTATGTAATTTGTATTTCTAGCTTCTGTATTTTGGAAGTATACATCTTCTGTTTGTGAAGTCCCTCTTGTAATATTTTTTCCTATGTTAATAGCGCGATTTCTAAATTCGTTAATTTTATCACAATCTATTAGTTCTTTTAAAGTTTCTTCATTTAATGTATTTATTTTATTAAGTTCGTGACTTGTTCTAAATCCATCGAAGAAATGTAAGAATGGCACGCTTCCTTTTATCGCTGATAAATGTGAAACTATTGCTAAATAATATGCATCTTGTACACTAACACTGGATAGCATTGCAAAACCCGTCATCCTTGTTGCGTAGATGTCTTGATGGTCTCCGAATATTGATAATGCATGTGTTGATAAACTTCTTGCCGCTACATGAAATACTGCTGGTAATAATTCTCCTGCGATTTTATACATAGATGGTATCATTAGTAGTAATCCTTGTGATGCTGTAAATGTTGTAGTCAAACTCCCTGCTTGAAGTGATCCATGAACTAGCGCGGATGCTCCTCCTTCGCTTTGCATTTCTACTACATTTACTTTTCCACCTAGTATATTTGTTTTACCAGTGCTTGCCCATTTATCAGCTAAAGTTGCCATAGGACTTGATGGGGTTATTGGATAAATTCCACATATTTCACTAAATAGATATGAGGCCGTTATACAGGCTTCATTACCGTCCATTATTTTGTAGTTTTTCATATTATCACCTAGCTTAATTATATAACAAAAAACAAGTTTTATCTATACCTTGATAAACTTGTTTAATTACTAAAATATTTATTGCTCATTTCTAAGTATTTATTATAGTCTCTAATATAATCAGATTCATCATATAATTCACTAGCCAAAACTAACAATACACAATCTTTTGAAAAATCATACATTTCTCTCCATACCATTGGTCCAATGTATAATCCTTCGTTAGGCTTTTCTAAAGTGACAATTTCCTCTTTTTCTCCATTTTTTATTAATATTTTCACTTTACCTTTTATTGCTATTAAAACTTGTTCTAAATCTTTATGAGAATGAAATCCTCTTCTTACATTGGGGACATCATAAATATAATATATTCTTTTAATTTCAAAAGGTATATCATTATTACTTTCGATAGGTGTTAAATATCCTTTTTCTGATCCTATTTTTTTAAATTCAATCAGTGAGCAATTTATCAATTTCATTTTTTAGACTCCTTAAATTTTTATAATTTTTTATATTTTTATCGTTCCAATATTTTTCGTTTCTAAAACCTCGATTTAAAATATAATGATGAATATTTAATTTTTTGGCAACTGAATATTCAACTTCAGTGTCACCAACTATTATAACCTTGCAATTATTCGTTATTATTTTATTTACAACTTTTATTTTACCATTTTTACTTTTTTTGGGGCTAACTACATATAATTTTTTACAATATTTATATAAATCTAGTTCTATTAATTCTTTCTTGATATTCTTTTTACTTTGTCTAGCTGTTAAAAAATATATAATATTATCTTTTGACAACATTTTTAAAACGTAATCTACATCCCCATATTTTGTATCATATTTTAAATACTTTTTGTTTTCAATTAATTTAACCCATTTTTTATTTACTTTATCTGCGATTTCTAATGGTATATTTAAATTTTCTATTAAAAAAGTTTTTGTATTTTTTCCAGAACTTTTAAATTTTACTAAATCTTTTAATTTTTCTTTGTCATACGTTATCTTTTCATTATCTAAAATATCTTTGAGAACTAAGATATGTCTTTCTTTACTATCAATGAGAGTACCGTCTAAATCAAATATTATTATCATACATATTTATCTCTTTATATACACGTAATACAGCCTTTACATCCTTGTTATATGCAAACCACTCATCTTTAACTACTTTATTGCACAATGTTGCTAAAAAAGCTCGTGTTAGTTGAAATCCAATTGACGTTGAAAGTGCTGTACCAGCGCCTAATCTAAGGTTACAATCTATTATTTTCCATTCTTCTTCATATTTCATAAATTGTATACAAAATGCAGTAGGCATTTCAATAAGATTAACAAGCTTTTTTATAGTTTTTTCAATCATATCATTTCTCATCGGTACCATTTTAGTACAAACCCCACTTTTTACTTCTACACGTTGTCTCAAAAATATATATAATTTTTCACCATTAAATACTTCTGCAGTTATTTCAGTTGGCTCACATTTTTCTTGTATAATAAAATCCTCAGAAATATTGTTAATTTCATATCCTTTTTTTACTTCTACGCCTCTAGAACCAAATCCTTGTATAGGCTTAAGGACATATTCTTTGTCTTTTTTTATATTTGCAATTTTTACACTTGGCACATAAGGCAAATTATTATATTTTAAAAAATCTTCTAGCTTTTTCTTGTTTGAAAGTACTAAAGTTGTATTTAATTCAGGAGCAGTTGAAAATACATTTATTTTTTTTAATTCTTTGCTGTCCTTAGGAAAAATTTCTAAATCAAAATCAATTAATGGAACAAATATATCTATTTCTTCATTTTCCATGAGTTTTAGCATTTCTTCAATGTAATTAGTATCTGTAATTTTTGGAACTTTATGAAACTTGTAACATAATGTTGATGCTGGAATTAAATAATTATCATTAATATCACATATATGAATTTCAAAGTCATCCTTAAAATATTGATTTATTAAATTTGTAATGTGCCAAGCTGTCGCTGTTCCTCCAGCTGATATTAATATTTTTTTCATTTTTTTTCCTTTCTTTGTCTAATTACTTTTCTTATATACAAATAAGGTATGTAGAATATCCCATAAATAGCAATAAATATAATTGCTATAATTGCTAAATTAATTATTGGATTTTTTAACACAGTTATTTTTGACAAATAATAAATAATTATAATGGTAAAAATGCTAGAAATAAAGTAAACGTATTTTTTATTTAAATAATTAGTAATATAAAAATTTAGGATTGGGAAAAGTAATAAAATCGAGAAAATGGGTACATTAGGATTAACATAAGAAACGATAAAATATACAAGTATCCATAAAAGTATTGTATACTTATTTATCTTGTTTTTAATTACTTCATAATATATTTTTTGTATTATATGAACATTTATTAGTGCTTTTAATCTTAATAGTATTCTATTCTTCTTGTAATATTCTCCTATTAAACTATCTCCATTAATTATATTATTATATATTTTTTGATATTGTTGTTTTTCTTCTCCTATATATTGACCATAAAATTCTATGTGTTGTCTAAATTTTTCCATAACTTTTAATTGATATTTGAAATGCATTTTATCTAAATAAGTCATTATTTCATTGCTAAATATTTCCAAAATATCCTTATAATATAATCTGATATGTTTAGGAGCATTGTTAGGCGTATATAAATTGTGACTTATTCCACCATCTCTATGATTTAAAGTTACAAAATTTCTATAGTATATTTTTTCGCCACTTCTAGTTAAATATAACCAGTACGACCAATCTTCAACATATTTATAATTTTCATTAAACTTGCCGTACTTTTCAAATATATTGGTTCTATATGCTGTAGCACCTGAACTATATATACAACTTAATGCAATCATTTGAAATTGTTGCTTTGCAGTAAAATCATTATATGTCAACGCTTTATTGCTGTTTACATATTCATATTCTATTTCTGACAAATCAGAATCACACATCAAAGTTTGTGAAGTTATTATATTAATATTCTTTTTAAAATTTTTTACAAAATTATTTATAACTTTACTATTATTTAACTCATCATCAGCTGCAAAAAAGAGTACATATTCTCCAGTAACACGACTAAGTGCTTTATTTATAGATTTTACTGTTCCAATATTAGTATCATTAACAATAATTTCATATTTTTTTAAATTACTTTTTTTATTTAATTCAATAAATTTTTTTATCTTGTTTACTTCAAAATAATTTGATGCATCATCTATTATGATTAATTCTATATCATAATATTCTTGCGATAATACTGACTTTATTGCTTGATTGATTAATGTTGCTTGATTATAATGAGGTAAAATAATTGAAAATCTTCCTTTTGTCATAATATTTCCTCTTCGTTAATTATTTTCTTTATATTTTTGTTTATATTCTCCACTGAATATTTCATCCATCCATTTTTGATTTTTTAAATACCAATTTATTGTTTCTTCTATTCCTTTTTCAAATTCATATTCTCTTTTCCAGCCTAATTCTCTTTCTATTTTTGATGAATCAATTGCGTATCTTAAATCATGTCCTTTACGATCTGGTACAAAAGTTATTAAATCTTCTGGCTTTTTTAATAATTTTAAAATTAACTTTACCAATTCTAGGTTTGTTTTTTCGCTTCTACCGCCTAAATTATAAACTTCTCCTATTTTACCATTGCGTAGTATTAAATCAATACCAACATTGTGGTCATGAACATGTATCCAATCTCTAACATTTTCTCCTGTTCCATATACAGGTATATTTTCATTTTTTATTGCTTTTGAAATTACTACAGGTATTAATTTTTCTGGAAATTGATATGGTCCATAATTATTAGAGCATCTTGATATTGTCGCTGGTAAATTAAATGTTCTTATATAAGCTTGGACTAATAAATCAGCGCTTGCTTTTGATGCAGAGTATGGGCTAGATGTACGTATTGGAGTATCTTCTGTAAACAATAGTTCCGGTTTATCTAAAGGTAAATCTCCATAAACTTCGTCAGTTGAAACTTGATGATATCTTTTAACTTTATATTTAAGTGACATATCCATTAAACATTGTGTCCCTAAAATATTTGTTTTTAAAAAAATTTCAGGATTTTTTATTGAATTATCGACGTGACTTTCTGCAGCGAAATTTACTACACAATCAAAATTCTCATGCGAAAATAAATTATCCAAAAATTCCCTGTCAGTTATATCACCTTTGACAAATTTAAAATTCTCTTTATTTAATATAGGATATAAATTTGAATAATTGCCTGCATACGTTAAAGCATCTAAGCATACAAATTTATCATTTGGATATTTATTTACAACATAATGTAAAAAGTTACTTCCTATAAATCCTGCTCCGCCTGTTACTAATACTTTCATATTTCACCTCTTTAATTTTAATAAATATTGTCCATATTCTGTTTGTTTTAATGCTTCCCCACATTCTTTTAATTCATCATCAGTAATAAATCCCCTTCTCCAAGCTATTTCTTCAATGCAAGATACATATAACCCTTGCATATCTTGTATTTCTTGCACAAAACAAGAAGCTTTCAACATATTTTCTGGTGTGCCAGTATCCAACCAAGCAATACCACGTTTCATAATCTGAACTTTTAGTTCGCCACGTTTTAAATATTCATTATTAATTGAAGTTATTTCTATTTCTCCTCGTTTTGATGGTTTTACATTTTTAGCTATCTCGACAACCTTATTATCGTAAAAATATAAACCTGGTACAGCATAATTAGACTTTGGATTTTCTGGTTTTTCCTCTATATCTATTACATTACCTTTTTCATCAAAATTAACCACTCCAAATGATTTTGGATTTTTAACAGGGAAACCGAAAATTGTGGCTCCATTTTCTGCATTATTTTTTGCTTCATTTAAATTATCTGTTAATCCTTGTCCGTAAAATATATTATCCCCCAATATTAAACATACAGAATCCTTTCCTATAAATTCTTCTCCTATTATAAAAGCATCTGCTAAACCTCTGGGTTGTTCTTGAATTTTATAAGAAATATTAATACCTAAACGTTTACCATCTCCTAAAAGTTCTTCATAAAATGGTAAATCTCTAGGTGTTGAAATAATAAGTATGTCTCTAATATCTGCAAGCATTAGTGTTGATAAAGGGTAATATATCATAGGTTTATCATACAATGGTAATAATTGTTTTGAAACAACTTTAGTCATTGGGTATAATCTTGTTCCTTTACCTCCAGCAAGAATTATTCCTTTCATTTTTTTACCTCCATTTAAATTATAAAATATTAAAATTTAACTGTCAATTTTTAGTATTTTAAGAAATTTTGTATTAATTTAATACCACTCATTAATAATTTTTATGACATAATTTATTTGTTCTTCAGTTATTCCGTAAAACATAGGCAAACTTACAATTTCTGATGCTATTTGCTCTGCTACAGGTAAATTTAGTTCACTTAATTCTTCATATGCTTTTTGTTTATGAATAGCTGTTGGATAATGAATATTAGTTGATATATTATTTTCATTTAAATATTTTATAAATTCAATTCTATTCTTTACTCTTACAGCAAATATATGCCAAATATGGTTGTTAAATTTATCTATTTTAGGTAATACAACTTTTTTATTTGTAATACCTTTTAAATATTTTTCAGCTACTTTATTTCTTTCAGCATTCCATTTATCTAAATATGGTAATTTAGTATATAATATTGCTGCTTGAATTTCATCTAAACGACTATTTACACCTTTGAATATATGTTTATATTTCTCTAATGAACCATAGTTACCTAATGCTCTTACTTTTTGGGCTAATTCATAATCATTTGTAACAACAGCCCCAGCGTCTCCAAATGCTCCTAAATTTTTTCCAGGATAAAAACTAAATGCAGCTATATCACCTAAATTTCCAGCTTTTTTACCTTTATACGTAGCCCCATGAGCTTGAGCAGAATCTTCTATTATTTTTAATTTATATTTTTTCGCTATTTTTATTACGGGATCCATATTGACTGTTTGTCCGTATAAATGAACGACTATTATTGCTTTAGTTTTTTCTGTAATTTTATCTTCAATTTTAGATATATCAAGTAAATAATCTTCTAAACTTGAATCGACAAATACTAATTTTGCGCCTGCGTAATTGACAGCTAGTGCGGTTGCAATATATGTATGTGCTGGAACTATTACTTCGTCATCTTCTTTAATTTCTAAAGCTTTTAATGCTAAAACAATTGCATCTAATCCATTACCACAGCCTACACAATATTTAACTCCACAATATTCTGCAAATTTCTTTTCAAATAATTCACAATATTTTCCGCCTATAAAATTGTTATTATCAATAACTTCGCTAACTACGCCTTTTAATTCTTTTTCAATTTCTTTATGCATTGGTGTTAAGTCCACAAAAGGTATACTAATTTTGTCTTTCATTTTAATATTACTCCTCTCATTTAACAAAAAAACTTATTTTTAATAATATTTTTTTTATTTTTCTTTTTAAATTATTGTCTAATAAACAGTCAATTACTTGTTCCTCTTTTATAAATTTTATATATTCTTTTTTATAACTTTGGTTTAGTAATTTTACTTTATTTATTACAGCATTAGCGTAATAGCTTACTAACATATCATTATCTATATTTTTTTTAACATTTTTAAAATAGTATAAAACATCCATAGCTTTTTTAAATTCTTTTTCATTGGATACAAATGAAGTAATGCTAGTTTCGTTAATCCTATTGTAATTATAACCTATACAATTAATTGATGCAACATTGTTTGCTTTATATATTACTATAGGAATAAGTCCCAAATCTTCATGGTACCTTCCTATTTCATATTTAAATTTTTTAAAATAATTTAATTTAAATGCATATATACAATTCATATCAAAAATAATTTTACTGTTAATTAGTTGTGTAATTGCTGCTTTTCCATCTAAATTTTTGAAGTTAATGTTTTTGGGAATCACAATTTTATCTTTGCATATGGATTTATAATTAAATTTTATAACGTCTTCATTTTTTATAAAATTATTTAATTTTTCTAGTAATTTTAATTCGTAATAATCATCACTATCTAAAAATAAAATATAGTCTCCTTTAGCTTTTTTCACTGCAATATTTCTAGAATAACTAATACCTTTATTCGTTTGATTTATAATCAGCATTTTGTCATTTTTAAATTTTTTAGCAATTTGTAGTGTTTTATCAGTTGATCCGTCATTAACAAAGATTATCTCATAATTTTGATAGCTTTGATTAAACACGCTAAGTAAACACTTTTCTATATAATTTTCTGTATTATATGCGGTTATAATTATGCTAAACTTCATCAATAATTCTCCTCAATCTATTAATTCTATCAATATTAGCTTTTTTATAATCTATTCTTTTTACATTAAATTTTTTCCCAATTATATTTTTTATTTGATTGGCCATTTTTTTAGGATTTTTTGATATAATGAATCCCATTCCATTTTCTATTGAAAAATATTCGTCTGAAACATTTAGTGTAGATATTACTGGTTTATCCAATATATTTGCTTCATTAAAAACTACAGGCATGCCTTCATAATCAGAAGTTAAAATTAAATAATTAGCTTTATTCATATATTTATATGGATTAATTTGTTTTCCAAACATTTTTACATTTTCTTCAATATTATATTTTTTGATATGATTTTTGTATAAGTTATAGTAAGGTCCGTCGCCTATAATCCACAATTCAATATTTTTTTCACTTTCTAACAATATTTTAAAACATTTTAACATTCTAGTTAATCTTTTTGCGGGCTCATCTAATCTTCCTACAAAAATGAATATTATATTTTTACTATTAACTTTTATTTTTATATCTTCTTTGCTTTTAGTTAAAATTTCTTCCTCATTAATTAAATTACTTATTACTTTGCATTTGTCGCTTAATTTAGGATAAATTTTTATAAAGTTTTTTTTGCCTTCATTTGAGACAAATATAATATGTTTGAAACTTTCAATTTCCCTTTTATTAAAAAATATTTTAAAATTTTTCTCGTTGTATATTTTTGTATAATCACTATGAACATATATGGCATTATTTTTACTACATATTTTTGATAGTTTGCAAGCAGAAAATAGATATGGTGCATAAGCACATGAAAAATCATACTTATGATAATTTTGTTTAATAAATTTTAATCTATTTATAAAGTTAGCAACTTTTCTAATAATTATATTTTTATTAGAATTGGGCTTATAAATAACAACTTTTATTTTCTTTGACAAATTGTTCCTATAAATTCCGCTATATTCTTCTAATACTAAAGTTACATCATAATAATTTATTAAATTATTTAATAAGTTAATTATTGCTTTTTCTATTCCGCCAATATTTAAATCTTTAGCAAAAAATATTATTTTTTTCATGAATTATTGCCTCCCATTTGTTTTTCATAGTATTTTTCACATACTTCTTTGGCCTCGCCAATCATTTTTACTTCTCCATGATCTAACCATATTACTCTTTGGCATAATTCTTTTATTTGTTCTAAAGAGTGTGATACAAACAATACTGTTGTACCACCTTTTATCATTTCCATCATTTTATTTTTGCTTTTTTCTTGAAATTTTATATCTCCGACTGATAGTATTTCATCTACTATTAAAATTTCTGGATTTACTATAGTTGCTATAGAAAATGCTATTTTTGCTACCATACCTGATGAATAGTTTTTTAGTGGTACATCTAGGAAATCTTTAAGTTCTGAAAATTCTACTATTTCATCAAATTTTTCTTCTAAAAATTTCTTGCTATAACCCAGTACTGCTCCGTTTAAAAATATATTTTCTCTAGCTGTCAATTCCATATCAAACCCTGCACCTAATTCTATCATTGGTGAGATAACGCCATTTACTGTCACTTTTCCTTCTGTTGGTTTCATAACGCCGCTTACTACTTTTAAAAGTGTACTTTTACCTGCTCCATTTGGACCAATTATTCCAACTACTTCACCTTTATTTACTTCAAATGAGACGTTTTTTAATGCCCAAAATTCTGGAATTTTTTTTCTCTTTTGAAATGTTAAGGTTCTTATAAATGCTTCTTTTATTGAGAAATCTCTATCTATTCCAAGATTAAATTTCATTGATACGCTTTCTACTTTTATCATTTCTTCCTCCTTATGCATAATATATAAATTTGTCTTGTTGTTTTTTAAAGAAAATTGAACCAATAATAAAGAATCCAACGCCAAATAATCCACACATTATAATGTTAGATGCGCTTGGAATTTCATTATAAAGTATTATTGTTCTAACGAATGTTATAAACTGATATAACGGATTTAATTGAAAAAATCCTTGTAAGTTTGTTGGCAACATTGAAATATCGTAGAAAATCGGAGTAAAATAAGTCCATATAGTCATTATAATACCATATATATATAGAATGTCTCTTAAAAACACGGTCATTGCCGAAAGTAAAAATCCCATACCAACTGTAAAAAGAAACATACATATAAATGCATATGGAATTAATAAATAATAGATGTTAATAACACATCTAGTGTCACCACTTCCTGTGAATAAAATAATGATTAAAAGTGGAATTAATGTCAATAAAAAGTTTATTCCTACAAAAAGACATTTTGACAATGGGAAAATATACTTTGGAATATATACTTTGTTAATTAGTGGAAAATTAGTTATTATTGAAGACATTGCTGATGTGCTCGCTTCATTAAAATAGTTGAAAATTACTAATCCGGATAAAAGATAAACTAAATAATTTACTCCTTCAACTTTAAATTTAAACATGTTTGAAAATACCAATGCCATGACAGCCATCATTAATACTGGATATAGCAAACTCCAAACAACGCCTAAAACACTTCTTTTGTATTTGACTTTAAAGTCTCTCATTATCATTTGACCCATTAAAAATGAGTATTTTTTAAAATTGTAACAAATGTTTTTTAATGCTTTCATTTTTTCTCCCTTAAGTATTATTATACCTAGTTTGTATGCGTTTTACAATATAAGTGACAATATATTTTTGTCAATACTTTGTTTTTTTCTATCGTTCTTTTGATTTTATTTCTTTCTTTTAAATAATTGCATTTTTTCCAATTTTTATAGTTTTTGTTTAGATGATTAAAAGCTTCATCAATAAATTCGTTTCTTATTTTATTATTCTTTTGATATCTTTGTCTAATTGTGTAAGTAGTCAATAATTTTACTGTCACATTTTCTATTTCTTCTTTGTCATATATTTTTTCATATAGCTTTATTATTTTTAATATGTCAAAAACTCTTGAATCCATGGTAGTTGTTTCGCTATTGTTATGAATTACATAGTAGTATAAATATTCATTTACCATGCTAATTTTATTTGAAAAATAAATATATTTTAAAACAAAATAAACATCTTCATATTTTGTATTTAACGGAAAAGTTACATCGTTATTAGTTATAATTTCCTTTTTATATAATTTTGGTGCTCCTAAGTTTATGTTATGTAAATTTGTTATTATTTCTTTTTTGTTAAATATATCGAATGTATAGAGTTCTGTTTTTTCTATTTTGTTTTTTTCTTCAAAAAATGAATAATATTTTGCATAACATAAATCTGATTTATCTTTTTCTAATTTTTTTACTAATTTTTCTATTAAATTTTCTTTTATGTAGTCATCGCTATCTAAAAAATATAGGTAATCTCCTTTTGCTTTTTCAATTCCATAGTTTCTAGCTAAAGAAATTCCACTTTCTTTTAAAGAATAAGTTTTTACTTTTGAATATTGTTTTAAGATTTCTAAACTGTTATCTTTACTACCGTTTTCTATACATATTACTTCTATGTTTTTATATGTTTGTTTGAGTACACTATCAATGCATTTTTTCAAATATTTTGATGAGTTATGAACAGGTATTATTATACTAACTTTTTTTTCCATATTAATCTTCCTTATCAATATAATCTTCAATCAGTTTTACCATGTTGCTTGTGTTACTTTTATATTTTTTAGGTTTAAATGTTTTGGCTTTTTCTAAAGCTAAATCTAGTTCTTTTAAATCTAATAAAGGTATTATATATCCTTCTATTCCAAAATTTTCTATTATTTGTATTTGGTGATCGTTTAATGCTTCTTTATATTTTTTTAATCTTGGCGTTGCAATTACTGTTTTATTGTATTTTAATGCATCTATTATGCTTCCTACTCCACCATGTGAAATTATTAAATCTGCATCTTTAATATATTTGTCAAATTCATCTAGTTCTAAAAATTTTATGATTTTCATATTTTTTGACTTGAATTTTGTTTTTCCACCTTGAACTATCACCTGGTCTTTTATGTTTCCTGCTTCTATTTCTTTGTCCACTGCTTTTAGTAATCTATCAAAGGTCAATTGTGAACCTACTGTTATAAATATCAATATATCCACCCCCCATAAATGGAATCTTTGTATTGTTTTTTCATTTCTTTCCACTGTACTATAAATAAATCGGCAAATTTGTAAACTATTTTTCCAGTGGCTGATTTTGTATTTCTGTTTGCAAATGTTTCAATAAAGATTATTTTGCTTCCAAATATTTTGCCGATGCAACATATTGGTCCTGCTGTATGCGCCCCAGTCGTAACTATGTATTTGGGTCTAAATTTTAAAAAATAGATAAAGCTTATTATTGTATTCATTGCGAGTACAAATGGATAAATTAACTTTTTCTTTCTAGTACCATATATTAAAAAACGAGTGTTTTTGTGTCCATACTTTTTCTTTAAATTTTTACTTGAATCTGTTTTTTCTGTAATTAATTGATACTTGTATTTGTTAAACATACTATTTAACATTAGTAATTCGTTTAAGTGTCCTCCTGTACTTGAAATAAATAAAACTTTTTTATTGCTTTTTTTATCTAATTCATTAAATAGTTCATTCCAATTTTTTTTGGTAGAATCTAATGTATAGTTTTTAATATTGAATAATGATTTTTGTTGGTATTCTTTTAATATTTTTTTGTTGTTTAATAGTTCAATTATTTTGTTGGCCATTTCTTTTTTGTTTCTATCTTTTATTAATATTCCGTCACCATTTTTTAATAATTCTTTTGGCCCTGAAGCGCTATCAAATGAAATTATTGGCAAACCCATGTTCATTGCTTCTAATAGTACTAAGCCAAATGATTCAGTTATGCTTGTCATTACATATAAACTTGAGTTTAACATGTGATATTCTATTTCTTTTGAATTTAAATATCCAGTTAAGTTTATATTGTCTTTTAAGCCGCATTCATTTATTTTGTCTAAAATTAATTTTTTTTCACTTCCATCACCAATAAGTGTTAATTTGATATCTTTGTCTATTTTTACTACTAATTTCATGATATCTATTAAATCTAAAAAGCCTTTTTCAGGTTCAAATCTTCCAACTGCTATTAATTGTTTGTTTTTTAATTTTGTATGTTCTTCACTTTGTTCTTCAATAAAATTTGGAATACTTGTTACTTTAGTGCCTAAATATTCTCTATATAAATTCTCTATTTCTTCATTTACTACAATCAACTTGTCGTAGTGTTTTAAATTTTTAGATAATGTTTTTAAGTATTTTTTTGTTGGATAGTTATGCTCTGTCGCTATCTTTTTTATTTTGGAGTTTTTTAAATATTTATTTACCATTTTTGTTTCATATAATCTAGTTGTTATAACGTAATCGCATTCTAATTCTTTTATAGCTTTTTTTGTTCTAACTTTTTTTAAAAATAGTATTTTTATTGATTTAAAACCTTCACTAATTATTTTTATTATGTTTTTATGTTTAATTGCTTGTTTAATTTCTTCTTTGTTTGGTTTTCCATCTATTAAATATTTAATGTCAATTTTATTGCTAAAATTAAATGATGGTTTTTCATTCATTTTGTATGTTATTATCAAATTTATTTTGTATTCGTCATGTAGCATTTTACATAAACTTGATATGTATTTTTCAATCCCACCATAATTTAGGTGTAATGAAATTATCGTGATTTTTTTCATATTTTGCCTTCCTCAATATTTATTTTACCATACTTTTGTCAAATAATAATAATGGAATGAATATACTAACCGCTGGCGATACTAAAACATGTCCTGAAAGAAATGCTATTGTAATTGCTAATAGTAAACTTAATTTTGTATTTGCCGTATATTTTGGTTTCTGCTTGATAATTAAAATTATTAGTATTGTTGCTATTAATGCAAACCCTATTATTCCATAATTTATGAAGATATCAAAGAAATCCATTTCACTTTGCCTATGTTCGGCTCCTATGCCTAACAGTATTTCTACAGTGCTGCTTTCTTTATATGTTTTTATGTTTTGACTGAGTAATTTTAATCTAGATCCTAATAAAAAGTGATCGATTAGTTCGGTATCTGTAAATATTTCAACTATGTTATCGACTTCTAAATATTCTAAGTGTATTTTTATATTTTTGTAAAAACTTGTTTTAGGTAATAATATTGCTGTAGAAATTATTATTATAAAAAGGCCAGTTAGTATAAAAGTAATTTTTTTGGTGTCTTTTTTTCTTATTAGTTTATATAAACTGTATAAAAGATAAAACCCACATATGATTGCTAACGATAATATTGGTACTTTGGTACCTATGCTAAAAAATGTTATTAGTATTATTATTAGATACAAGACTGATAAGATTTTGTTTTTCTTTGTCATTAAATATACTATAAGTATTGGTGTTAAAATTGATAAAATCGTGCTTATTTCATTTGCTGAATTAAACCAGCCAACTTGACCAACTTTTGCTATTTCGTAACTATTAAATCCGATATTTAAAATGTTGGGAATAAAAACTAGTAATAGGTATGTTGTAAAGCATATAATATAGTATTTTATATCTACTGGCTTTTCTATATTTGATATAGTAACTCCTAGTACTAGAAAATAAAATGTTTTAAAAAATACTTTAATTTCATATAATATACTACCGTCTGTTAAAGCCACTTGTGTTAAAAATAATATTAAATAAATAAAAATAAGCGATAAAAATATTATGTTTCTTTTTTTATTTTTTTTGTTTATAAATACTGAGTAGTAAGTCATGAATAACATAAAGAGACCTCTTAAAATCGTTCCAACAGTCAAAGCATTTACGTTATAATGAATACCAAGAGATGTAAATAAATCTAAAAAAGGAGATATTATTAAAAATACTCCTATTATTGTTGTAATGTTAGTTTTAATTGTATTATTTAACTTTTTCATAATTCTACCTATTTTTCTATTAAAAATTTTAACATTTCTTCATTGCTCTTTTCATTATAAATTATGTCGTAAATTAAATCAATAATTGGAATGCAAGCACCTGTATTTTGTAATAATTTTTGTATGGATTTTAGTGTGTATAGTCCTTCTATAGTCGTGTTCTCTCTATATTTTATTGCTTCTTCTTTTTTTCCAGATCCTAACATTTTACCAAAAGTAAAATTTCTAGAGTTTTGGCTAGTACATGTCATTAGAATGTCTCCAAATCCTGCAAAGGAAAGAATTGTTTTTTTATTTCCGCCTAATACGTCAATTATTTCTTTTATATCATTTAATGCTTCAGTTAGAAATAATGCTTTTGTTGAATCTGCTACATTCATTCCTTCTAACATTCCTGAAGCTATTGCCATTACGTTTTTTATTGCACCACATATTTCTATCCCTATTATGTCTAGAGTTGGTCTTAATTTTGTCTTTGGATTAGCAAAAGCCTGTATTATTGTTTTTCTAGTTAATTCATTTGTCGTTCCAAGTGATAATCCAATGGGAACGTCTTTTATAATGTCTACTGCAAATGTAGGTCCTGATATAACTGCAAGTCTATTAGTATTAATATAGTCTAATACTACGTCTGTTAAAAATTTGCATGTGTCTTGTTCAATACCTTTTGTTGCTATTAGAATATGTTGTGTTGGTTTTATATATTTTGCTAGTTGTTTTGCTATATCATCTACTGCAAATGCAGGTACTGCTATTATTATTATTTTACTGTCATATACTGCTTTTTTCATGCTCGTTGTGATTTTTATTTCTTTTGGTATTTTGTAACCTGACAACTTATTACTAATTCTTGTTTCTTTAAGTTGCTTCTTTTCTTCTTTTGAATAAGTCCACATTTCTACATCGTTTTTATTCATTAAGAGTCTGCTTGCTAGTGCTAAACCATATGCCCCTGAACCTAAAATTGCTACTTTCACTACTTTTTTTCTCCTTTTTCTCTATCAAATATTATATTTGTTTTAAATATTAAAAATAATAATATAAATACTAAGAATACGTAACATACAATTGTTTCTTTATGATATCCTAATGCATAGAATATTGATGTAACACTAAAAACTATGCTTATTCCATATATTATTAAAAGCGATTTTGTTTTTCCTAAATGTCTTTTTAAAAGCTGATGATGTATGTGATTTTTATCGGGCGCTCCTATAGGTTTTTTATTAACTGTTCTTCTAATGATCGCAAATAATGTATCTAGTATTGGTAATGCTAATATTAACGCCGGGATAACTAACGATGTGATTGTTACTGTTTTAAATCCTAGTAACATTATTACACTTATCATTACCCCTAAAAATGTTGAACCAGTATCACCCATAAATATTTTAGCAGGTGGAAAATTATGCACTAAGAAACCTAGTGTAGATCCTAACATTATTAAAGAAAGTATTATGTCTAATCCACCGAATTTATTTAATATGATTGCAATTATTGCAATTGTTAAAAAGTATATTGAACTAATTCCTGCACATAAGCCATCTAATCCATCTATTAAATTTATTGCATTTATTGTGCTTACTATAATTAAAATTGTTATAATTGATGAAAAGCCATTAAAATTAATATGTGTGCCTAATATTGTTAAGTCAGTTAACTTTAAATTTCCATAAAATACTATTATAATTGCTACTAGTATGTGTATTATAATCTTATATCTTGCCTTTATTGGTTTGACATCATCAAATATGCCTAATAGTATTATTAGAAATGATGCAATTAAAATGGATAACATTAATTCATTTTTTGGTGCAAAAAGCATGTATCCAAGTAAAAAACTTAGAAATATACCTATTCCGCCCAATAAAGGTATTGGTTTTTTATGAACCTTTCTTTCATTTGGAATGTCATATATCTCAAGATATTCTGCTATTTTCTTTGATATATATACAAATATTAATGAACTTATAAAACATACTGCAATTATTAAAAATATGTTGTGTCCGTTTACTACTATATTCATCCAGCACCTCTTGTTTTTTATTATATAACATATTCTTCATTTTATCTATATTTATAGTTAATTTATTAGTATTTGTGTTTTAGTCGGGATTTGCACCTACTTATTTTAAATTGTGGTTGTTAAATTTATCATATTAATGTATAATTATATATCAGTGGAAGTGATTAAAATGGGGAAAAAAACTTTAATTTTTAAAATATTGGGAATTATTTTTATGACTTTGTTGATATTATCAACTGGTTGTTTAATATATACAATTTTGCTATTTAATAAGATAGAAACTTTTTATTTAATTATGGGAAGTGTTTTACTTCTTTGTGTTATTAATTTGATAGTCGGTACTTTTATTTTGTCAATTAAAAATATGAAAACTATTAAATTTATAGTTTTGTCTGTTATTTCTTTACTTTTAAGTGTTTTATTCGTAGTTGGTGCTTGGTATATTTTTACAGCTTATAATAAACTAAATGATATGAATAAAACTGTAATTACTCATAAAACTGCCTTGGTAAGCATGGATAAAGATATGGATATTGAACACTTGGAAGGTTATAAGATTGGACTTCTTGATAATAATGAGGAAACGACAGAAGGTATTGAAGGTAATATTCTTCCTTATGAAGTTATAGATAAATTTAATCTTGATGAAAAAAACGAAATTGTTGAATATTCAGATACTTTGACTCTTATGTTTGATTTGTATGAAGGTGAACTTGATTTGATATTTGTAAGTGCAAATTATAAATCTAATTTTAAATCTGTAGAAGGTTATGAAAATATTGAAGATGAGGTTTTTACTATTTATGAATATGGAAAAGAATATGAAAAATCAGAGGTAGAAGATATTTCTACTGCTAAAGTTGATTTAAATAAACCTTTCACTATTTTACTTTTGGGTGTCGATTCTGAAGTTGATGGTTTAGCAGAAAATGCTTCTTTTAATGGCGATACTATAATGTTAATAACTTTTGATCCTAAAACTTTAAATGCTACTATGTTTAGCATCCCTAGAGATACTTATGTTACAATGGCGTGTGGTGGTTCTGTACAAAAGATTAATCATGCTGCTTGGGGTGGCACTAATTGTATGGTTAAAACTGTTCAAAATTTAACAGGTATTAATGTTGATTATTATGTTAAGATTAATTTTAAAGGTGTCGTTGATTTAGTAAACGCTTTAGGTGGTATTGAAGTTAATGTTCCTGAACCAGATTATTTAGATAAAATTTGTACAGATAATTCAGATCGCGGTGGCGAAATTTGTATAGAATCTGGATGGCAAACTTTAAATGGTGAAGAAGCTTTAGTTCTCGCTAGAAATAGAGAAGCTTTTCTTCAAGGTGATTTTCAAAGAGGACAGAATCAGCAAATTGTAGTTGAAGGAATTATGCAAAAAGCTAAAACTATTAGAAATGTAGATCAGTTTTATGAAATTTTAGATGTTGTTAGTAAAAATATTGATACTAATATGACTACTGATGAGATGTTATCTTTTTACGAAATTGGAAAAAAATTGTTATTTTCAAGTGATAATAATGTTATTAATATTCAAAAGACTTGGTTAAGGGGTTATGGGTTATATGCTTATGAACCTTCTGTCGCTGGATACTCTTATACTTTCCAATATTATAGAGGTAGTTTAAATGATATAGTAGACGCTATGAAAATTAATCTAGGTTTAAAGGAAAAAGAAGTTGTTAAAGAGATTCATTTTTCTATTAATGAATCTTATGAAAAGACTATAATCGGTGATAAGTCTTATTCTGAAAGTAAACTTACTTTACTCCCTGATTTTTCTAATGGATATTCTGTTGAATCAGCTAAAAGTTGGGGTACTAATCATGGAATAACAATTAATGTTGAGTATATTACTGATGGAGATTTATTTAACTCTGCTTATCCAACCGGAAAAATCGTTGGTCAAAGCGCGCATGAGGGAATGCTTCTTGTGAGAGTTGGTAGTTCTATGACTATTTATGTTATTGAAAATAATAATCAAAGTTCTGGTGATGATAATAATTCAACGGTTGATGATGATACTTCAGGAAATGAAACTGTCGATGACTCTGATAATACTACTGATGATGGGTCTTCTGGTGATTCTACCGAAGAAGATGATTCTTCTACAACAGATCCAGTGATACCTGGTACACCAACTGAATAATTATTTTAACGTTAAAAAGGAAATGAATAATTTTCCTTTTTTGTTTTATTTAATTTGATGTTATAATTGTTTGGAAAGGAATTTATATGAGAATATTAATTGTTGAAGATGAATTTAATATTGCCGATGCGGTTGCAACAAGGTTAAAAGAAGAAAATTATAATGTTGATATTTCTACTGATGGTGTTGATGGACTTGATAATGCTTTAACCGACATTTATGATTTGATTATTTTAGACGTGATGCTACCAAATATTGATGGCTTTACTATTTTATCTAAATTAAAAGAAAATAATATTGGGGCCAGTGTTATTATGTTAACAGCTAGAGATAGTTTGGAAGATAAACTAGTGGGTTTTTCTGATGGAGCAGATGATTATATAACAAAGCCTTTTCACTTGGAAGAATTGGTCGCTAGAGTTAATTCTAAATTGAGAAAAAATAGTAACGGATTAGATAGTAATTTATTGGAAGTTTTTGATTTAAGTTTAAATTTGAAAACTGCTGAATTAAGTTGTAAAAATACTAATGATTCAATAAAAATGATGTGTAAGGAATTTTTAATATTAGAATATTTAATGAGAAATTCTAATCAAATAGTTACCAAAGACATTTTATATGATAAGGTGTGGGGTATTAATAATGATTCAATTTCAAATAATCTAGAGGCTTACATTTCTTTTATTAGAAAAAAGTTAAATATAATTGGTTCAAGTGTTAATATTAAAGCTATAAGGGGTCTTGGTTATAAGTTAGAGGTGGAAAATGAAAAAGTTAAAAAATAAAGTGTTTTTAGTTTTATTTTCAATGCTTTCTAGTTTTATTTTTATAATTTTAATAATTTATAATGTTACTCTATATCTAAATGAACTTAATGGCTTGAAGGAAAATGTAGATGCTATTGAGTCTGTAAATTCTAGACCTTTTTATCAAACTGATTTTTATGATAAAGATTTAATGTTTATGGACTTAGATGTTTATGTCATAAGGTTTGATGGCGATATGAATGTCATATCTGTTTATAATTATTCTGATGATGATTTAACAAGTGATGATATTGTAAATATCACAAAAGAGTATAATAAAAGTTATTCTCGTTTAGAGCAAATTAACCTTTTTACTGCTAAATATGTTTTGCTAATGAACTCCCGTAATGAACTTATTATTATTAATATTGAGAATATAAATTCTAAATTGGTGTTTTCTCTTGAACTATCTATCTTAATTTTCATATTATTAGAATTGCTAACTTTTTATATTGTAAAACTGTTAACAAATTGGTTAATTAAACCTGTAGAAGATGCATTTGAAAAACAAAAGCAATTTATTGTTGATGCATCTCATGAATTAAAAACTCCTTTATCTGTCATTATGACTAGTGCTGAATGTTTATCTAAAAATCCTAATGAGAAAAAGTGGTTAGATAATATACAGTTTGAAACAGAGCGAATGAATAAGTTAGTACTAGATTTGTTAAATCTTGCAAAATATGATAATTCTTATGATCATAGGGTTTTATCAGTTATAGATTTATCTAAGTTAATCGAAAAAAGCGTTTTGACTTTTGAAAGTTTAATTTATGATAAAGGGCTTAATCTCAAATACCATATTGATCAAGATGTTAATTTTAAATGTGGGGATAGTGAGATGAAACAGTTAATTGAAATTTTAGTTGATAATGCTATTAAACATGCTTATGATAAGTCTACTATAACTGTTGATTTGATTAAAAAGAAAGATGAAATTTCATTGGTTATTAAAAATCGAGGGGATAAAATACCTAAGGAAGAACAATCTAAAATTTTTGAAAGATTTTATAGATCTGATAACTCAAGAAATAGAAATGAAAATAGGTTTGGACTAGGTTTAGCTATTGCTAAAAATATTGTGTTAAGTCATAATGGTAAAATTTATGTGGAATGTAAAAATGGTTATACTTCATTTATTTCAACTTTTAAAGTAAAAAATTAATTTTTTTACTTTTTTTAATCTTTATTTAATCTTCCTAAAATATAATATTTATGTTTTAAAGGAGTGAGTAATAATGAAAAAAAATAATTTGATTGAAGGTTCTGAAGTAATTAAGAAAAATACTGTTAATAATGATAATAAGAAATCTAAAATGACTAATCGTATTTTGATTGCTATTATAATTTTTCTAGTGTTATTTATTTTTGTTGTAACTTATTTGTTGGTTTTTGGTTCTAATTTGTTTGAATCTTTAAAGGTTAAAGTTCCTAATAAAGATGATATACAACTTAACTATACTGAAGTTGTTGATTCTAATTCTGATGGTATTTATATAACTGATGTGTCTGATATTGTTGAAAATGTAATGCCTTCTATTGTTGCAATTACATCAAAGACTTTAATTAGTACTGGTAATTATGGTCCTTGGTTTGAATGGAATAATCAATCGCAATATACTGAAGGTGCTGGTAGTGGTATTGTTATTAGTAAATCAGATGACAAACTTTATATTTTAACAAATAATCATGTCGTTGAAGGTTCTTCTGAATTAATTGTTCAATTTATTAATGAAAAGTCAGTGGATGCAACTATAGTAGGCACTTCTGAACGTAAAGATTTAGCAGTTATTTCTATTCCATTAAGTGATTTGGATGATGATACTATAGATTCTATAAAGATTGCTACAATTGGTAGTAGTGATGAACTAAAAGTTGGAAATGGTATTATTGCTATAGGAAACGCTTTGGGTTATGGTCAATCTGTTACAACAGGTGTTGTAAGTGCTTTGAATCGTGAGGTTAGTATTGATGATTATACTTATGAAATGATTCAAATAGATGCAGCAATTAATGGTGGTAATAGTGGTGGTGCTTTACTAAATTCAAAAGGTGAAGTTGTTGGAATTAATTCTGCTAAATATTCTTCTAGTGGTTCACTTTCATCAGCGAGTATTGAAGGTATGGGTTTTGCAATTCCTATTAGTGATGTTGAAGATTTAATTGTTGATTTGATGAATGGCGAAGAAGACACTAATGGTGTTACTATTGGTATTGAGGGATATATGACAAATACAGGTATTAATTATAATTTTCCTTTAGGTTTTTATATTTCATCTATATTACCAGATAGTAATGCTGCAAATTCTGATTTGGAAATAGGTCAAATTATTACTAAAATTGATGGTGATGATATTGAAAGTTTTAGTGATTTAAGTAATGCCTTATATGAAAAAAATATAGGTGACTCTGCTACTTTAACAGTTAAGTATATTGATGGTAATCATTACTCTGAAAAAGAAGTGGTAATAAAATTTGAAAAGTAAAAAACGTTTAGTATTTTTCTAAACGTTTTTCTATGTATGTAATTATTTTATAAATTAATATTGATAGAATAATTAGAATAAATATTCCTGCCATTACTAAATCTAAATTAAACACTTGAGATCCATATAATATCAAATATCCTATTCCTGCTTTACTAGTTAAGAACTCGCCCATTATTATTCCTACTAAACATAATGCTGTGTTAATTTTTAATGTGTTAACTATTGTTCTTATGTTTTGTGGGAAAACTAATTTTAGAAATATATCTTTGTCACTAGCGTTAAATGTCTGCATTAATTTTATTTTTACAGGCGGAGTATTTTTAAATCCGTTATAAATTGATTGTATGCTTACTATTATTGTAATTAATATTCCCATTGTTATTATACTTTTTTCGTTTGCGCCTATCCAAATTATTAATATTGGCCCAAGTGCTACTTTAGGTAAACTATTTAATAAAGTTAAATATGGATCAATGACTTTAGCTAAAAAGTCGCTTTTGTACAATATTATTGATATTAATATTGAAATAATTAGTGTTAATGTAAAAGCAAGTATCGTTTCATATAATGTTACCCAAATGTGATTAAATAAATTGTTTGTATTATATAAATTTACTATTGTTTTTATTATATTTGATGGTGAACTAGTTATAAATGTGTTAATCATACCATATTTGGCTAATAATTCCCAAACTGTTATGAATAATACGAAGATTAATATTTGTGTAAATAGTATTAATTTCTTTTTTCTTTTATATTTTTTTTCATATTCAGACATTTTTATCCAAGTCCTTCCAAAGTATTTCATAATAATATGCAAATTCTTTAGCTTTCCTGTTTTCTATTGGTGTAGATTTATTTGTTAGATTTATTGTGTATATGTTTTTAACTTTTCCTGGTCTTTTGCTTAATACTATTATTCTGTCTGACATGCTTATGGATTCTGCAAGATCATGCGACACCATAACTACTGTTGTATTTTCTTCTTTTATGATTCTATAAACATCGTCACTTACTTGAAGTCTTGTTTGATAGTCAAGTGCACTAAATGGTTCATCCATTAATAATATATCTGGTTTTGTGGCTAGTGTCCTGATTAAGGCAACTCTTTGAATATAACGAAGACACTTTTTACTATTTTTTAATATTTTAGAGTTATTGTTTTTTTAGTTGTTGCATAA
>CALVOO010000008.1 GCA_944350305.1 uncultured Bacilli bacterium | reverse complement strand
TGAAGGAAACAACTTAAATTGTACAGAAAGTAGTAAATTTAGTAATATAGGATTAATAAATGTGGATGAATATAACAAAGTAGGGGGAATGAATTCATATTTAGGAAGTAGTAGTTCATACTTTAGTATGACAGAAAGAAATAACTTAGTAAGCAATATAACAAGTAATGGAATAAAAGAAGTAGAGTATGATACAAGTAGTGGAATAAAAGGAGTAGTATACGTACAAAGTGATGTAAGAGTAATAGGAAGTGGAACAGCAAGTGATCCATATGTATTTGAGAAAAAAGAAAAAGGGGATTTTACAATATTAGCATGGACACTAGATGGAGTAGTACAAACAGGTAGCTTACCAGAAAAAGGAGATTACTATTCAGTAGAGAATGTAACATGCACAGAAGGAACAAGTGCAAGATGGGATAGTGTTGCTTGGCTACCAATATTTGAAAGTTTAAGTATACCGGCGACATGTACAATAAATTTTAAAGAAGATATACCTTATTTTTATAAAATAATACTAGAAAACAACCCAAATGTAAGTACAAGAAGTAGCTTTACTAGTACCTTTACAACAAGTAATAATGGAAACACAATATACAAAGCAAGTGGACAAGACGGATTAGATACATATTACTTTGCAGGGCAAGTGACAAATAATTATGTATATTTTGGAGGTTATTACTGGAGAATAGTAAGAATAAACGAGGATAATAGTGTACGTTTAATATATGCAGGAACAAGTGTAAGTGATACAGCAGCATTTATAAGTACAGGTCAAGCATATAACTCAAGCTATGATAATAGTTCGTATGCAGGATATATGTATAATACCGTTGAACAACACGGAACGACAACAGATAGTGATATAAAAACAGTTTTGGATAACTGGTATGCAAGTAACTTAAATAGTTATTCAGGGTATATAAGTAAGACGGCGATATACTGTAATGATAGAACAGTAGCAAGTGGAACATGGAGTGCGACAGGAAGTAAATTCTATTATGCTGGGTATACAAGATTAGCAAGTAATAAAGTGCCTACATTTGCATGTAGTAATGTAAATGATAGATTCACAGCAAGTACAAGTACAGGAAACGGAAAACTAACATATCCAATAGGACTGATCACAGCAGACGAAATAAGTTATGCAGGTAATAGCCAATATCGGTTCGCAAATAGTTTAAATTATTACATATCTCAAAATGCCAATAGTATGGCAGAATATTGGTGGACAATGACACCACACGGATTTGATAGAGGTGTTAGTGTTTATGTTGTACCAGGATCTTCAACTTCAAGTTTTTTAGGCTATCCATATGTTAATACTACTTATTGGGGATCTGCCATTCGTCCCGTAATTTCTCTGAAATCTTGTGTTGCAGTGGCAAGCGGAAATGGAACTGCAAGTAATCCATATACAGTAGAATTACCTGAATCATGTGCTATTGTTGAAAATTAAGTCAATTATTATAACTTATAAGGATGTTTTAATTGACAATCAGTTTTAATTGCAATATAATCAACTTATAGCAAATGAGGAAACCGGTAATATACATAATTATCTAGAGAAATTGTGGTTGGTGAAAACAATTATAATAAGTATATTATAGATCAGTTCTGATGTTATTTTTTGAAAACAAGTAGGAAAATACGAATCACTCACGTTAAGAGTTAAAGAAGCAAGTAAGGTGGTACCACGTAAAAATCACGTCCTTTTAAGGGCGTTTTTATTTTGAAAGGAGAAAATTATGAAATTAGATAATAACTACAACTTCATTGAACATGAAAAAGAAATACTAAATTACTGGGAAAAAGACGAAACGTTTAAAAAACTATTAGAAAAAAATAAAGATGGCAAAAAATACAGATTTATAGACGGGCCTATTACTGCAAACAATAGCATGAAAATTCACCATGTATGGGGACGTACGTTAAAAGACACATTCTTAAGATACAAAGCAATGAACGGTTACACATCACATTATAGAAACGGTTTTGATGGTCAAGGATTATGGGTAGAGGTAGAAGTAGAAAAAGAATTAGGATTTAAAACAAAAAAAGAAATAGAAGAATACGGATTAGATAAATTCACTGATGCATGTGTAGAGCGAGTAAAAAAATACGCATCAATAATAACAGAACAATCAAAAAAACTAGGACAATGGATGGATTGGGAAAACTCATATTACACATTAACAGACGAAAACATAACAAGCATTTGGTATTTTTTAAAAAAATGTCATGAAAACGGTTGGATTGTAGAA
This sequence comes from uncultured Bacilli bacterium, assembly GCA_944350305.1. Taxonomy (GTDB): domain Bacteria; phylum Bacillota_I; class Bacilli_A; order RF39; family UBA660; genus CALVVN01. Next base: position 28,065 of record CALVOO010000008.1, on the reverse strand, counting down.
AGTTATAGACCAATGCCATGGTGCAAAAGATGCGGGACAAGTTTAAGTGAGCACGAAATGAGTGGAAGTTACCACGATGTAGAACACGAAGCAGTATTTTTCAAATTACCACTATTAGATAGAGAAGAAAATATACTAGTTTGGACAACAACACCATGGACTTTATCTGCAAATGTTGCCTTAGCCGTTCATCCCGATTTAGAATATGCTAGCATAAAATTTGAAAAAGAAGAAAAGCCATTAATAATGTGTTTAGACGTATATGAAAAAAGATTCAAAAAAGATGGTGGAGAAATACTCAAAACTTTTAAAGGCAGAGAATTAGACGGAATAGAATACGAAACATGTTTTCCAGAGTTAGAAAAACAAAACTTTGCACATAAAATAGTTTTATGGGAAGACGTAAGTAACGAGGATGGTTCAGGAGTAGTTCATATTGCCCCTGGATGTGGTGCTGAAGACTTTGATTTAGGAACAAAGATAGATTTACCAATAGTTATACCGGTAGACGAAAATGGAATATTCTATGACGGATTTGGATTTTACAGTGGAAAGAAAACAGACGAAGTACCAGAACTAGTATTTGAAGAACTAAAAAAACGCGGAAAATTATATTTCACACACAAAATTAAACACAGCTACCCATTCTGTTGGAGATGCAAAGAAGACATAATATTCAGGTTAGACAAAGGATATGCAATTGCAGTTGATGAACTAAGACCAAAACTAATAGAAAACGCAAAAAAAGTAAAATGGTATCCAGAATATCAAGGAAAAAGAATGATAGACTGGCTAGAAAACATGTCGAACTGGAACATATCAAGAAAAAGATTCTACGGTTTACCATTACCATTCTATAAATGCGAATGTGGGCATTTAACAGTAGTCGGTTCAAAAGAAGAGTTAAGAGAATTAAGTGCTGACAAAAAATTAGTTGATAATATTAAAGAATTACATAGACCATGGATTGATGAAATAAAAATCAAATGTCCAAAATGTGGCAAAGAAGTTAGCAGAGTTACTGAAGTAGGAGACGTATGGTTAGACGCAGGAATTGTACCATTTAGCACATTAAAATACTTTACTGACAAAGAATATTGGAAGAGTTATTTTCCAGCTGAATACGTTGTTGAAATGCACGAACAAATAAGATTATGGTTCTACTCAATGCTATTTATGAGTACTGTAATTGAAGGCGTACCACCATATGAAGCAGTTGGCACACATGGAATGGTGCAAGCAGAAGACGGAAGCAAATTTTCAAAGACAGGCTTTAACATTAGTTTTGAAGAAGCAACTGACAAAATAGGAGTAGACGCATCAAGATACTTATATGCAAGCGCAAATCCTATAAATAATGTAAGATTTGGGTTTAACTTAGGAGATGAAGCAAAAAGAAAACTAATGTCACTTTGGAACATGGTAATATTCTTTAACACATATGCAAGCATAGATAAAGTAGATTTAACAAATTTCAAACCAAATATAGAGGACTTAACAACTATAGACAAATGGTTAATAAAAATCACAGACAATTTTATTAAAGAAAGTACAAAAGCAATGGAAAACTACAGTTCAAAAGATGTTTGTGATAATTTTGAAAAATACATCGACGACGTATCAAACTTCTACATAAGAGTTAACAGAAGAAGATATTGGAAAAGCGAAGATGATATAGACAAAAAAATCGCATATTACGTATTATTTAATTCAATAAAGACTGCGATCCTTGTAATGGCGCCTATAATTCCATTTATGACAGAATACATCTGGCAAAATCTTATAAAAGAGTATGACAAAAACACATCTTCATCTGTACATCTAAGCGAATGGCCAAAAGAAAGTGGTTATAAAATAGAAGAAGAAATAATAAATTACACAGAATACGCAAGAAATATAATAACAATAGGATTAAAACTTAGAAACGAAAACTCAATTAAAGTAAGACAACCACTAAGCACTATATACTTAGAAAGCAAAAGCTACAATGAAAACGTAAAAAAATACGAAGAAATAATTAAAAGCGAATTAAATATCAAAAAATTAAAAGTACTTGAAAACTTTGATGAATTAAAAGATGAATATATGACACTTAACTTTAAAAATGCAGGCATGCAATTTAAAGGAGACGTAAACACTGTAAAAGAATTACTAGAAAGTGAAAAAGAAAACAAAGATTTAATCAAACAGTTAAAAACTAATGGCGAATTTAAATTAGATAAATACACATTAAATAAAGAACTAATAATAATAAATTATAAAGAAAAAGATACTATTAGACTTGCCAGCGACTATGACCTAACAATTGGACTTAACATAGAAATTACGCAAGAATTAAAAGAAGAAGGATTATTAAGAGATATCATAAGAGAGTGTCAAGTATTTAGAAAAAATGCAGGATACAATGTAAGCGATAGAATTAACGTAGAATTTATCACAGATAATGAAGAGATCAAAACCGTAATAAATAATAATAAAAATATTATTGAAAGCGAGCTACTTGCAACAATAACAAAAGTTAATGAACCAACATTTGAATCAGATACAGAAGATAAAGAGTTACATGTAAAAATGATAGTAAAAAGTCACTAACAAAAAGTGACTTTTTTCATACTTTAAAAACAAAAGAATAATATTAACTAGGTGAAAAAATGTTAAAAAAAATATTAGAAATAATAAAAAACTTAAAAATATTTACTACATCATATTCAATAAACGTATTTCCTGATCCATTAACCAAAGAGGAAGAAGAAAAATATATTAATTTAATGATGGAAGGAGACAAAGAAGCGAGAAGCAAACTTATTGAACATAATTTAAGATTAGTCGCACACATAGTAAAAAAATTTGAAAGTTTTAAAGAAGACACAGACGACCTAATAAGTATCGGAACAATAGGGTTAATCAAAGGAATAGATTCATACAAGCCAAATAAAGACGTAAGAATAACAACATACTCAGCAAGATGCATTGAAAACGAAATACTCATGTATATAAGAAGCAACAAAAAAAATCAAAACAACGTAAGCTTAGATGATTCAATAGGCTTTGACAAAGAAGGAAATGAAATCACATTTTTAGACATATTAAAAGAAACAGATAGTGAAGTAAATGACGAATTATACATGAAAGAAAACATAACACTATTAAAAAGTTACATAGATTGTCTAAGCGATAGAGAAAAAGAAGTAATAATTAATAGATACGGCTTACTAAATAAAGAAGAAAAAACACAAAAAGAAATAGCAAAGGAAATGAAGATATCTAGAAGTTACGTTTCAAGAATAGAAAAAAGAGCTTTAGTAAAAATGTTAAGAGAATTTTTAAAAAATAATAATGTTTAAGAAATGTATTATTATAAAACTAAATTAAAACAAAAAATGTTTTAATTTTTTTAAATGGTAAAAAAAGCCTTATTATGATAAAATAATAAAAGGAAGTGAGTATTATGTTTATCGACGAAGTAGTGTTAAAAATAATCGCAGGAAAAGGTGGAGATGGTTGCACTTCTTTTCGCCATGAAAAATTTGTTGAAATGGGTGGACCAGACGGAGGAAATGGTGGAAAAGGCGGAGACATAATATTCATAGGAGATGAAGGGCTTAAAACTTTAATAGATTTAAGATACAAAAAACTAATAAAAGGAAACAAAGGAGAAAACGGTAAAGGATCGAATAAAACTGGTTCAAAAGGAGAAGATGTAATAATTAAAGTACCAGTAGGGACAACAGTAACTGACGAAGAAACTGGGCTTATAATTTGTGATATTACAAAAGACAAAGAAGAATTTATAATTGCAACAGGTGGACGTGGTGGAAAAGGAAACGCAGCATTTAAAACAAACGAAAACAAAGCACCACTTACAAGCGAATACGGCTTACCTGGAGAAGAAAGAACAATTAAATGTGAACTTAAACTACTCGCAGATGTAGGATTAATAGGAATGCCATCTGTAGGTAAAAGTAGCATAATAAACGCCCTAAGCCGAGCAAACGCAAAAGTTGCAAATTATCATTTTACAACACTATCGCCAAATTTAGGAGTAGTAAAAGTAAACGACAAATCATATGTAATTGCAGATTTACCAGGACTTATAGAAGGCGCGAGCGAGGGAGTTGGACTTGGTGACAAATTCCTAAAACACGCTATTAGAACTAAAGTGATTGCCCATGTAATAGACATGTCAGGCATTGAATACGAACCATACGAAAGCTACATAACCGTAGAAAACGAATTAAAAAAATATAATGAAAAACTATATAACAAACCTAGAATAATAATAGCAAACAAAATGGATATCGAAAGCTCTAAAGAAAACCTAAAAGAATTTACAAAAAAAATAAAAAATATAGAAATAATACCAGTAAGCACTATTACAAAAGAAAACATTGATAAATTAAAATACAAACTATTAGAATTAGTAGAAAAATACGAGAACATTGACACATATAACAACCTAGAATTTGAAAATTATGTATTATACGAATTTAAAAACGAAAAACCATACGAAATAGAAAAAGAAAGCGAAAACACTTGGGTAATAAAAGGAAAAAAACTAGAAAATTTACTTAGAATGACAAAATTTAACAGCGATGAAGCGACACTTAAATTTGCTAGAAAATTAAAAAGAATGGGAGTAGATGATAAACTCAAAGAACTAGGTGCAAAAGAAGGGGATATAGTAAAAATATTAGATTTTGAATTTGAATACGAAGAAAGATTAAAATATTAAGGAGTAACTATGATAGAAATTTTTAGACCAGACATATATTCAAAAAGCATTTTTGATATTAACTATAAAAAACTAAAAGAAAAAGGAATTAAATGCATATTACTAGACTTAGATAACACTATTGCCCCAGTAAACATTGAAAAACCAAACAATAAAATGAAAAAATTTTTATATGAATTAAGAGAACAAGGATTTCATCTAATCATTATGTCAAATTCCCCTAAAAAAAGAATCGAGCCATTTAAAAATGAATTAGAATTAGATTCAGCAGCATTTAGCATGAAACCAAGAAAAGCAAAATATCAAAAAATACTAAAAACATTTAATTACAAACCAGAAGAAGTAGCAGCAGTAGGCGACCAATTACTTACAGACATATTAGGCGCCAACAGAATGCAAATTACAAGCATATTAGTAAATCCAATGAGTAAAAAAGATGGAATAAGCACAAACTTTAATAGAATCATAGAAAAAATTATAATTAAAAGACTAGAAAAAAAAGATCTATTTGAAAGAGGCAAATATTATGAATAAAAAATGTATTGGATGTGGAGCACAATTACAATATACATATCCAAGCATAGAAGGATATGTAAGAAAAGAAGTTTATGAAAAATCCAAATACTGTGAAAGATGCTTTAAAATAAAACATTATGGCAAACTTGATGTAATAGAAATAAAAAAAGATTTTTTAAGTATGATAAGAGACATAAGAAATACAAATGCAGGAATAATTTACCTAATAGACATCTTATCATTAAGTTACATAAACAACGAATATTTAAAACTATTAGATACAAGTGACATAGTATTACTTACAAAAAAAGATTTAGTACCTAAAAGTGTAAAAGACAAAAAAATAATAAAATATTTTAAAGAAAATTTCAAAACAAAAGCAAACGTAATGATAATAAGCAGCAAAAAGAAATATAACATAGATTTGTTATTTAAAGAACTTGATAAAATGCCAAAAACATACTATGTAATAGGACAAACAAACAGTGGAAAAAGCACATTTATAAATGCGTTAGTGAGTAGCATAGGAAGAAAAGGAAACATCACTACAAGCGTGTTACCCAATACAACGACGGAGTACATAAAAATAAAAATCAATGAGAAACTAAGCATAATTGATACACCAGGATTTATAGAGAAAAATACAATATACAATTATATTACAATAGAAAAAATAAAAGAAATTATGCCAAAAAAAGAAATAAAACCCAAAATAATGCAAACAAAAAGCGGTTTTACAGTTATAGTAAATGACATACTTAGAATAGACAACATTGGAAAAGAAAAAGCAAACTTAATATTTTACATGAACAATAATATGAAATTTACAAAAGTAAGAGTAACAACAAAAGATGATCTAAAAAGCTTACCAAAGAAGAATATAAACACAAACGGAAAAACAGATATAGTAATAAATGGATTAGGATTTATAAAAGTCACAACAAAATCAAATCTTGTTATTTATACTTTAGATGAAGATATAATAAGTACTAGAAACAAAATTATATAAGAGGTGATATTATGGGCCGTATTAAAGTAATGGACGAAATACTAGCTAATAAAATTGCTGCTGGAGAAGTAGTAGAAAGAATATCAAGCGTAGTAAAAGAACTAGTAGAAAATAGCATAGATGCTCATAGTAATGAAATAAAAGTAGAATTAACTGCTGCCGGAACAAAAGAAATAAAAGTAACAGATAATGGAGACGGAATGGATGAAGAAGATGCTATTTTAGCATTTACACCACATGCTACAAGCAAAATCAAAACAGAAAACGATTTATACTTCATAAGCACATTAGGTTTTAGAGGAGAAGCACTTGCGAGCATAGCAAGTGTAAGCGAAGTAGAGTTAATAACAAATAACGGGAAAGGTTCAACAAAAGTAAACATAAAAGGCGGTAAATTACTAAAAACAGAAAGTGCAAATTCAAACAAAGGAACAACCATCAGCGTAAAAAACCTATTTTACAATACGCCTGCAAGACTAAAATTTTTAAAAAGCATGACAACTGAGCTAAATAATGTCATCGGTTTAATAGAAAAACTATCATTAGCTAATCCAAATATATCTTTCTCACTATATAGTGACAATAGATTAGTAATAAAAACAACCGGAAGTGGAAATTTACTAAAAGTAATACACGAAATATTTGGTTACAACATAAGCAAAAACATGATAGAAATAAAAGGAGAAAACCTAGACTACGAAATAAACGGATATATAAGCAACATAAATATAAGCAGAAGTAACAAAAACTCAATGATAACATTAGTAAATTCAAGAATAGTAGAAAATTCTTATTTAAATAGAATAATAAAAGAAGCTTATCATACAGTATTAGCAGAAAACAAATATCCAATAGTTATAATTAATATAAATACAGATCCAACACTAATCGATGTAAATATACACCCAACAAAACAAGATATAAAATTTAGTAAAATGGACACACTTGAAGACATACTTTTTAGACTAATTAAGGACAAATTATATAACATAGATAATAGATTTGAAGTAGAAAGTAAAACAAAACCATTTACAAATTATCAAGAACAAAACAATTATGAGCCAACAATTGAAAATATTACAAATGAAGAAATTGAAGAATCTTATGAATACATAGAACAAGAAGCAATAAATTTTGAACTATTTGAACAAACTAATGAATATAACAAAGACGAAGTAATAATTACACCAGTAGGTTTAGCATTAGGCACATACCTATTTGCAAATGACAGTGATAATGTATACATGATAGACATACATGCAGCAAACGAAAGAATAAATTATGAAAGATATTTAGAAAAATTAAAAGACGAAAACATTACAACAACGTCAATGCTAATTCCAATAAATATAGAATTACCATTAAATGAATACAACACAATTCTTATGAACAAAAACTTAATAAATAACTTAGGAATAAAATTTGAAGAATTTGGAATAAACACATTTAGAGTTATAGAACATCCAACATGGCTAAGAGTAGGTTATGAAGAAGAAAGCATAAGAAAAATATTTGATTTAATAATAAATTATAATGAAAAATTTGATAGAGTAAAATTTAATGATAGGCTAGCTATGACACTTGCATGTAAAATGAGTGTAAAAGCAAACACAAACATAAGTTATAATGAACAAGAAGAACTATTAAAAAGATTATTTAAATGCAATTTTCCATACACGTGTCCACATGGTAGACCAACAATAATAAAATATACGAAATACGAATTAGAAAAACTATTCAAGAGGGTAGCATGATAATAGTAATTGTAGGACCAACAGGAATAGGAAAAACAAAATTAAGTATAGAACTTGCAAAAAAATATAACGCAGAAATAATAAATGCAGATTCAGTACAAATATACAAAGAAGTAAATATAGCATCAGCTAAAATAAAACCAGAAGAGATGGAAAATATACCACATCATATGTTAAGTACTAAAAGTCTAAAAGAAAAAAGTACAATATATGACTTTCAAAAAGAAGGAAGAAAAATAATTGATAAGCTATTACAAGAAAATAAAAATATAATAATTGTAGGTGGCAGTGGATTATATTTAAAGGCATTACTTTATGATTATGAATTAGAAGAAGAAAAAAACGAGGAATACGATTATAGTGCATATACAAACGAAGACTTAAAAAAAATAGCCGATGAAATATATGAAAATAATGGTATACATATAAATAACAGAAAAAGATTAGTAAGATTCATAACATACTATAAAAAAACAGGAAAAATCATAACTGATAAAACAAATAAAAATACAAAAAAATATGATTTCAAACTTATAGGTTTAACAACCGATAGAGAAACATTAACAATCCAAATAAACAAAAGAGTAGACGAAATGATAAAAGAAGGATTAATAGAAGAAGTTAAAAACCTATATATACAAAAATATCCAAAAATAGATACAATAATCGGATGCAAAGAATTAATACCTTATTTCGAAAACAAAACAACTTTAAATGAAGCTATTGAAAATATAAAAAAGGATACAAAAAAATATTTAAAAAGGCAATATACATGGTACAACAATCAAATGAAAGATATAAAGTGGTTTACAGTAGATATAAATAATTTTAACTCAACAATAAAAGAAGTTATTCAATATTTAAAATAACTTCTTTTTTTAGGCTTCTAAATAAAACGATTCGTCAAATAAATGCTCTTCAGGATCAAGTTTAAAAAGAGTATCAGTATCAATTAAAAAGTAAGACATTTGATATTTAGGATTATTGGTATCATTCCAAGTCAAATCCAAATGAACCCAGCTACCATTTAAATAAACCAAATTCCAAACATGTTCATCACTAGATATTTTAATATTAGGAATATCAAGTTTATCTAAGAATAAAGCCATAGCATCAGAATAGCCAGTACAAATAGCATAACCTTGAACTAAAGCACCATAAGCAGTATTAGATCTATAACTACTAGTATTATTGTTAGCCATTTCTTCATCATACTCTACATTTTTAATAATATAATTATGAATACTTCTAATTTTCTCAATTTCATCAGATAAATCATTAACATTTAATTCATATAAAATATCAGAAACCCTTTTATTTAACTCATCAATCTCACTATCAGAATAATTTTTTAATACACTAACAGTAATTGCACCATCACTAGAAACCTTAGTATTCAAACTTTTAAAAGAATTATAAGGATGAACATAATCATTAACCTTGCTAAGTAAAACATTATCATTAGCAATTACTTTAACGTCATCTAGACAACTTTCATACTCACTAGGACAATAAAAAGTAAACTCATCATATCCATTATTAAAAATGTTATAAAAAATATTAAGAATACTTTCTTCATCAACAGGGACAAAAACATCACTATTTTCGAACCTAATATAATTAAAATTTCTAGCGTACTCATTCTTTTCTTTAACTTCAGCGGTTTTATCACTAGTTAAAAACTCAGTAAAAAAATCAGTAATTGCGTCAATTTTCAAATAAACCAAAAGAATTAAACTTAATAATATAATTGTAAAAACAATATTAATAACTTTATTCATTTTTTCACCTATTAAATATTTTATTATATATTTAAATAATTATCAACCAAAATAAAAAACGGCTATTTACCGCTTATTTCATTTACCTTTTTTGCTAATCTAGATTTTTGTCTACTAGCTGTATTCTTTTTAATAATTCCTATTTTTTGTGCTTTATCAATCCTTTTAGTAGCTATTTGTAAATTTTTTAAAGCTTCTTCTACATTGTTTTCTTGAACACTTTTTTCTACTTTTTTAATAGCAGTTTTCATACTAGATTTAAAATCATTATTTAAAACACTTTTCTTCTTACTAGTTAAAATTCTTTTTTTAGCACTCTTAATATTTGCCATTTATATCTTCCTCCCTTAAGTACAACATAATTCTACCAAAAAACTGTATAAAAAGCAAATAAAAAATAGAAAATAATATTAAGGAGCATTTATGGAAAAAGATGAAATAATAATTGAAACAGCAGAAAAATTTATTAATGCAAGCGAAATAGAGAATAAAATAAGAAAAAATAAAAATGTAAGTATATCAGAAATTGAATTAAACAAAAAAAATGCAGAAAAAATAGGCAAGAACAAAGGTAAATACATAACAATATATTTTGATAAAATTGAAGGAAACGTAGAAATTATTTTAAAAGAACTAGAGAGCAGTTTGAAAAACATAATGAGATACTTAAATGTCAAAAAAAACAGTAAAATACTTGTAGTAGGATTAGGAAATAAAAACATAACAAGTGACTCACTAGGATATTTAGTGATAGAAAAAATGGATATAGATAATAACGTATACAAAATATACAAGGAAGTAGAAGCAATATGCAATATAAATACGTTCGAATTTATAAAAATACTTTCAAAAAAACTTGAAACAAATTTAATAATAGTAATAGATTCGCTAGCGGCAAAAAACATAGAAAGATTAAATAAAACAATACAAATAACTACTGGAGGGATAGCTCCAGGAAGTGCACTTTTAAAAAATATGCTTGAAATTAGTGAAAGAACAATAAAAATACCAGTAGTTGCAATAGGAGTACCAACAATCATAAATATAAACAAATTTTTAAAAGAAAAGCAAAAAGATGAATTAATAGTAACTAGCAAAGATATAGATTTAGAAATAGAAAACATTGCAACAATAATAAGCATTGTAATTAATAGAGTACTTTGACATAAAACGAGTAATTTTTCGCTTTTCCTTTATTATAATTCTAATAAAGGAGAGTGCCATGAAAAAATTTAAAAATAAAAAGAAAAAATTTAATTTTAAAATAATATTTTACGGATTAATGTTTTTATTATCATTTAACGCAACGATGAAACTATGTTTAGGCGATAAAAGGGAAGACAAAGAATATTTATTAAGTATGTTACTTGGTGACATGTTAAAAAACGAAAACATAATAATATCAAGTTTAAGTGCCAAATTAAGCGAGCCTAAAGAAATGATATATAGTTCATTAAACAAAATAGTAAACAAAGATAATTTAAGTGTATTTTCAAATATAGAGGACGATGATTTTAATTATGAAGAAGAAAAAACAAATTATATAGAAGATCCAAATCCAATAAACGTAGATAAGCCAATAGTTTACATATATAACTCACATCAAACAGAAGAATATTCATCAAGCAATCCACTAGATTATAGTGTAAAACCAAATGTAATGATCGCTTCATATGTAATGAAAGAATACATGAATAACAATGGAATTCCAGCAATAGTAGAAACAGCAAACATTAAAGACTTTCTAACAAATAATGGATTAAAATACAATAAAAGTTATGTAGCAAGCAAATATTATATTGAACAAGTATTAAATAAATATGATTCAATCGAATATCTAATAGACTTACATAGAGACAGTGCAACTATAGACAAAACACTTTACGAGCAAGATGGAAAAAGTTATGCTAGAATACTTTTCGTTGTAGGAATGGAGCATGATGGTTATGAAAGCAATTTAAATTTAGCGACTACATTAAATGAAAGAATAAAAGCAAAATATCCTGGAATAAGCAGAGGAATAAGCAAGAAGAGTGGAAGTAATGTAAACGGAATATACAACCAAGATATGAGCGAAAATGCAATGCTTATAGAAATTGGTGGTGTAGATAATGAAATAGAAGAAGTATACAATACAATAAATGCAATAAGTGAAATAATTGTAGAATATATAAAGGAACAAAATAATGGATAAAAAAAAGAAGAAAAACTATTTTGGAATACTAATAAGTATATCATTTGTAGTATTTCTTGTCCTTTATTTTGCGCAACTAAATGGATATTACGATTACACAAATTATAACAAAATGCAAATAACAAAAGAAGCAATGGAACAATTCGAAAAAGATGTAAGTGAGGGAAAAAATATAGAAGTAGAGGACTATTTAGAATTTACTTACACAGATTACTCGAATGGAATATCCAATTTTGGGATAAAAACAGGCAACTTTATAGAAAAAGTTGTTATTGATGGGTTAGGAAAAACAATAAAAATATTCGAGATTTTATTTACATAAAAAATAGAGAACTTTTTACTACTAGTAGTGAAATATTTAAATCCCTTAAATAAATCAGTTCTCTAATATAATATATGGAAAACAATTATTTTTGTTCCATCAACATAGATGCACATTTCCTATATGTTCTAGTAAGCAAACCTCTGCCTAATAAAATGCCACCAAAATATCTAACAATTACAATTAATACATTATCAAGTTTTTTCTGCTCAATAACATCCAGAATAGGTTTTCCCGCAGAATTACTAGGCTCTTTATCTTCATATTTTTTAACAAAATTACCAATTTTGTAAGCAAAAACAATATGCTTACATTTTTTATGTTCTATTTTTAAATCCGATATTATTTTATTTACATCTTCTATATTTTTAAGACTAAATAAATAACCATAAAATTTACTTTTCTTTTCTACAATAAAACTTTCATTTAATTTTTTCATAACATTATTTTACAACAAAATTTATAGTTTACAAACACTATATTTATTTAAAAATAATAATAAATAATGTATAATTTAAATAGTGATATTTATGATTAAAGAAAAACTAAAATTATTACCTAAAAAAAGTGGCTGCTATTTAATGAAAAACGATGACGGAGTAGTTATATATGTTGGGAAAGCCAAAAACCTATTTAACCGAGTAAAAAGTTATTTTACTGGTAGAGTCACTGGTAAGACAAAAAAATTAGTTAGTGAAATTGTAGACTTTGAATATATAGTTACAGGAAGCGAATTAGAAGCATTCATTTTAGAAATAAATTTAATAAAAAAGTATGATCCAAAATACAACATATTACTAAAAGATGATAAAAGTTACCCTTACATCGAACTTACAAATGAGAAATATCCAAGATTAATAGTAAAAAGAGAGATTAACATAAACAAAAAGAAAAGCGATTTATACGGGCCATACCCAAATGTATATGCAGCAAGAAGATTAGTCAACTTAATAAATAGACTATATCCATTAAAAAAATGTGATAAAATGCCAAAAAAAGAATGTTTATATTACCATATAGAAGAATGTTTAGGATATTGCATACACAAAGATTTAGAAATAACTAATATATTAAACGAAATAAAACAAATACTAAACGGAAACGATGAAATACTAATAAACAAATTATACGCAAAAATAAATAAACACTCAGAAAATATGAATTATGAGCAAGCACTAGAATTAAAAAAAGAGTTAGACTACATAAAAGTAGTATTTGAAAAACAAAAAGTCGAATTAAATGACGGAATAAATAGAGACATATTTAATTATTACACAGACAAAGGATATATAAGCATAGAATCATTCTTCTTAAGAAATGGCAAATTAGTAGGCGGAAACAACAAAATAATACCAATCATCAGTGACGAAAAAGAAACACTAGAATACTACATAGTAGACTTCTATTCAAAGAAAAATATTGCCCCTAAAGAAGTTATTGTTCCAGAAATAGTTAATACAGAAATGCTAGCTAAAATAATAGAAACTAAAGTAATTAACGTACAAAAAGGAACAAAAAAACGTATTTTTGACATGGCATACGAAAACGCTAAAATAAACTTTGAAACATCAATAGAACTAATATATAGAAACGAAGAAAGAAACTACGATGCAAATACAAATTTAGGAAAACTTCTTGGAATTAAAGATTTACATGTTATAGAAGCATTTGATAATTCAAACTTATTTGGAACATTTACAGTTTCAGCAATGGTGACTTTCATAGACGGAATACCTTCCAAAAAAGACTATAGAAAGTTTAAAATAAGTTTTGAAGGTAACGACGATGTTGGAAGCATGAAAGAAGTAATATATAGAAGATATTTTAAAGTATTAATGAACAACTTAAGAAAACCAGATTTAATCTTAGTAGACGGAGCAATTAATCAAATAAACGCAGCTAAAAGCATATTAAATGATTTAAACTTAAACATAAAAATATGTGGTTTAAAAAAAGATAAACACCACAAAATATGCGCACTAGTAGACGGAGATACATTAAAAGAAATAAATATAGAAAAAAATGACAACATATTTTTTCTACTAACAAGAATAAGCGACGAAGTACATAGATTTACAATAAATTATCATAGATCAATAAGAAGCAAGAGCAATTTAAGTAGTTTGCTTGATGAAGTAGAAGGATTAGGAACTATTAGGAAAAAAGAATTAATGAAAAAATTTGGATCATTAAAAAAATTAAAAGAAGCAACAATAGAAGAAATCGAAAAAATAGTTCCCAAGAAAGTCGCATTAACGTTATATAATTATTTAAAAAATAAATAAAATGTTTAAAAATGATTTAACATATAGTATAATTTAGTTATGAAGAAAGATAGAAAAATTTTTAATTATGATCAACCAAAATACATATATTTACCTTATGATAGCAAAGATAGCATTAAACTTCCAAGTGACGGAAATGTTTTAGTGAGCACAGAAATATGCACATATAACGGAAAAACAATAACAAGTTCAGTATCCGGCAGAATTTTAGGAAGTAGCAACGTATTTGTAAATAACAAGCCAACGAATGCAATAGCAATTGAAAATGATTTTAGAGATTTGAAAAGAGAAGTAGTAAAAAGCAAATCATTTTTTGACTATGGAAAAAACGATATTAAAAATATATTAAAGGAAAATAAATTAGAAAAATCAAAAATGGATCCAATAGTTTTAGAAATAAAATATGAAAAAAATTATGATGAAAGTGATTATTTATTAGTAAAAGAATATGCCCATGATATTTTAGATACATTAGACAAAATTGCCTATGGTTATAGCATAAAAAACATATACATAATAATTAATAAAAAAGACAAAGCAGTCAAAAGAGAATTTATGAACTATATAGGAACATATTTAAATATAAATTTAGTAAAAAAATTAAAAATAGAACATTCAAGTTTTAATGTTGAAGAAATAGTAAATTTAAACAATATTTTTAAAATAAAGTCTAGAAGTAGATACATATATTTAACAATAAATAATAAGGGAACAGTTTACTTAGTAAAAACAAAAAAATACGTTACACTAAAAGAACTGCTAATTGCTATGAATATCACTAGTAATAACATATATGATATTAACAAAAACAAATTAAATGAACTTGAAGTTTTAAACAGCGAGATAAGAACAATAATAGTAAAATAGGTGTAAATTATGTATTTAGTTTATGGCAACAGTTTAATAGAAATAAAAGAAAAAATAAATGAAATAATAGAAACTTTAAAAACAAACAATATAATAAAATATAATTATACAGAAACAAATATAAATGACATTATAGAAGATGCATGTTACTTTAGCATGTTTGGCGATAAAAAATGTATAATTGTAAGCGACTGCACATTTTTAACAAGTAAAGATAAAGAAACATCAAATATAGACAATTTAATAAAATATATTAAAAATCCGAATGAAGAAACAACAATAATTTTTTGCCTTACCGAAGAAAAACTAGACGAAAGAAAAAAAATAACAAAAGAAATAAAAAAAACTTGTCAAGTTTTTGTATACAATAAAAAAGATAATAAAAACATTACTTCAATAATAACAGAAAACTTAAAAAAAGATAAATACGATATAGAATATGACGCATTAAACGAGCTTTTAGATAGATGTGAAAATAATAAAGATACCATATTAAACGAACTTGATAAATTAAAAATGTATAAAATTAATAATAAAAAAATAAAATTTAATGATGTTATTGAAGTAGTACCAAAGTTACTAGAAAACAACATTTACAAATTAACAAATGCAATATCAGAAAAAAATAAAAACGAAATTTTTAGAATATATAAAGAATTAATAAACAATAAAATAGACGATTTTATAATAATAGGATTACTTGAAAGTCAATTTAGATTATTTCTTTCAATAAAAATTTTATTAGAAGACGGAAAAAAACATTATGAAATAAATGAAATATTAAAAGAGCATCCTTATAGAATACAATTAGGGATAAAAGAATCGGCAAAATTTAAGAAAAAAGAGTTGATTAGTTATTTAGAAAAATTATTTGAGATAGATAAAAGCAAAAAATCAGGTGAATTAACCGAAAACAATTCTTTAGAAATGTTTTTGTTAGAAATATGAGGATTATATGGGAAAACTAGATAAAATAGAAATACCAAAATATAGCTTAAGTGAAGAAATAATTAATGGAATAACACATGGAATTGGAAGCTTACTTTCTATAGCTGCTTTAGTGTTAACCGTTGTTTTCAGTGCAATTCATGGTAATCCATGGGCAGTAGTAGCTTCTTCAATATATGGTTCTACACTAATAATTTTATATACAATGTCTACGATTTACCATTCGTTAAAAGTAAACAAAGGTAAAAAAGTTTTAAGAATAATAGATCACTGTAGTATCTATTTATTAATTGCGGGGACATACACACCATATACGCTAGTTACATTACAAGGTACATTAGGTTGGATCTTTTTTGGTATTGTTTGGGGATCAGCAATAATTGGAATTATACTTAATTCAATAGATATAAAAAAATATAAAATAATATCAATGATTTTATATTTATTAATGGGATGGGTGATATTAGCAGCAATAAAACCACTTTATCATTCATTAGACATAAGAGGTTTTTGGTTGTTATTAAGCGGAGGAATAATTTATACAATAGGCGCTGTTTTTTATGGACTCGGTAGAAAACATAAATATATGCATGGAATATTTCATTTTTTTATACTAGCAGCAAGCATATTACATTTCTTTTCAATATTATTATATGTAATATAAGTTAATAAATAAAATCTTGCTGTTTTCTTTTTTTAAATATATAATGAAGTAGGTGGTATTCAATGAAAGTAAATAGGACATTATTAAGAGAGAAAATAATGACAATTTTATATCAAATCTATATTTATAGAAAAGACAATATAGAATATAAAGTTAATGAAGTTGTTAAAGAAAATGTAAAAATAGACAACGACTTTGTTAACACAATTGTTAATGGAGTTCTCGAAAAAGAAAAAGAATTGGATAAATTAATAGATAAATACATGATTGGATGGACAACTAAAAGACTCGGAAACATTGACCAAGCAATCTTTAGAATGAGTGTATATGAACTACTATACTACGACACTCCAAATATAGTATGTATTAATGAAGGAATAGAACTTTGCAAAAAATATAGCGATGAAAAAGTAACTGGACTTTTAAATAGTGTACTTGACAAAATATATGACTTAGAGGTAAAAGATGAATGAACAAATTCTAAGTGTAACTGACGTTAATAGATATATAAAAGATCTTTTTACAGTAGATGGATTTTTAAATAATGTTACAGTAAAAGGAGAAATAAGTAACCTTAAAATTCATGGAAGAGGGCATTTATACTTTAGTTTAAAAGATGAAAACAGCAAAATTAACTGCGTAATGTTTAATTATGCACCAAAAGTTTCCTTTGAATTAAATGATGGTATGAGTGTACAAGTAAAAGGGCGAGTAAATGTATACGAAGCAAGTGGAAGCTATCAAATATACGTAGATGAAATGACCAATGACGGAGTAGGAAACTTATACCAATTATTTGAAGAACTAAAAAAACGTTTAAATAACGAAGGACTTTTTGATGAGGAACATAAACAAAAATTACCAAGGATACCTAAAAAAATAGGAGTTATCACAGCACCAACAGGAGCTGCAGTAAAAGACATTATAAGTACAATTAACAAAAGATATCCATTATGTGAAATATTAATTTTTCCAACTTTAGTACAAGGAGATGGCGCAAAAGAAAACATAGTTAAAATGATAGAAAAAGCAAATGAATCTGACGTTGACGTGATAATACTTGGCAGAGGTGGTGGTTCAATTGAAGATTTATGGGCATTTAACGAAGAAATAGTTGCTAGAAGCATATACAATAGCAAAATACCAATAGTAAGTGCAGTAGGCCATGAAATTGACTTTACAATAAGTGATTTTGTGGCAGATTTAAGAGCGCCTACACCAACAGGCGCAGCATTAATGGTCGTACCAGATCAATACGAAATATTGAGATATTTAGATGAATATAAAGGAAGAATCACAAATGTCATAAACAACAAATTAAAAAGAAATCAAGAAAAATTAAAGCATTTTGCAAACAGTTTTATTATCAAAAACATAATGAGCTTATATTCACCTAAAGAACAAAAATTAGACATATTAATCGATAAACTAAATAGTTCAATAACTTCAAAAATTAATAATAATACTAACAAATTAAATCAAATATTATTAAAAATAAAAGTAGTAAATCCAACCGAAAAAATAGATTATAACATAGAAAAAATGAAACAATTAGAAAAAAACTTAAGGAATTTAATATGTAATATAATCAAATTTAAAACAAATAAATTAATAAATTTACAAACTAAAATAGAACTATTGAATCCAAACAACATACTAAATAAAGGATACTCAATAGTAAAAATAAATAACAAAATTATAAAAAGCACGGAAGAAGTAAAAATCAATGACAGTTTAGATATAATTTTAAAAGACGGAATAATAAATAGTGAAGTAAAAGGAGTGAAATAATGGAAAACGAAACATTTGAAAGTGCATTATTAAAACTAGAAGACATAATAAGAGAATTAGAAAGTGGAGATATTGATTTAGAAAAAAGTCTAGACAAATATAAAGAAGCCACTACACTTGTAAACTTTTGTAGTGATAAACTAAAAAATGCACAAGAAACAGTAAATAAAATACTTAAAGAAGATGGGACATTTGAAGAATTCAACTCTAAAGAATAAATTAATATAAGAGGTTTTATGAAAAAAATAGTTTCAACAGATTATATAAATAAAGAAGTAGTGGTAAAAATTGACAGAAAACTTGGATCAAAACATCCAAAACATGGTTTTTTGTATTTGCTAAATTATGGATATATTCCAAATACATTGAGTGGAGACGGCGAGGAAATAGATGCTTACGTTTTAGGCATTCATGAACCTATTGAAGAATTTAAGGGAACTGTAATAGCGGTTATACATAGAATAAATGACGACGATGACAAATTAATCGTAGTTCCAAAAAATATTAATTATTCTGATGATGCAATAAAAGCTTTAACAGAATTTCAAGAAAAATTTTTTGAATCAATTATAATTAGAAAATAAAAAATGTTAAAAATTACTAATACTTAAATTTCCAATGTATTAGTTTTTTTATTGTAAATATTAATAACGAGGTGTTAAATTAATGAAAAAGTTTATGATATCACTTCTATTAGCCTTAATTATGCCACTAGAATTACTTGCGTATTCACAATATATAATTCCAGGTGGAGAAAACATTGGAATAACAATAAGCTCTAAAGGTTTAACAGTAGTTGGATTTTATAAAGTTGATGACAAATATATAGGGAAAGAAACACTTAAAATAGGAGATATAATAACAAAAATAGAAGGAAAAGAAGTGACTTCTATAGACGAAATGACAAAAATAATATCATCAAATATAAAAGACAATAAAATTAATATAACTATAGAAAGAAATGGAAAAACTATAGAAACTTATTTAAACGTCATTAATGAAAACAACATTTATAAAACAGGATTATATATAAAAGAAAAAATAAATGGAGTAGGGACACTTACATATATAGATCCAGTTACTAAAATTTATGGAGCATTAGGTCATGAAATAACGATGAATGAAACAAATAGCATAGTAGAAGTTAGATCAGGAAATATCTATGAAAGCTATGTAAATAGTATAGACAGAAGTGCAAACGGAACAGTAGGAAGCAAAAACGCAACAATAGATTTTAAAAGTACATTAGGAACAATAAATGAAAATACAAAAAAGGGAATCTTTGGCAATTACGAAGTAAATATACCAGATACCGAACCTTTAAAAGTTGCAACTTTTGATGAAATCAACTTAGGTAAAGCATATATATACACAACAATTAACGGAGAAAATAAAGAAAAATACGAAATTGAAATCATAAAAAAAGAAGAAAAAAGTATAGATACTTCAAAAGCAATAAGCTTCAAAATTATTGATGAAAAATTACTTGAAGAGACTGGCGGAGTAGTGCAAGGTATGAGCGGTAGTCCAATAATACAAAACAATAAAATAATAGGTGCAGTTACACATGTTGTGGTAGATGATGTAACAAAAGGTTATGCAATATTCATAAGAACAATGTTAGAAGAAGGAGAAAATTAACCTTCTTTTTTAAATATAAAAAGCATATATATTATAACATTGATATGATATAATATAAAAAAACAAAGGAGTATATTATGGATAAGGAATACAAAATTCCCAAGCACGTGGGAATAATAATGGATGGTAATGGCAGATGGGCAACTAAAAAAGGATTAAAAAGAAGTGCAGGGCATGCAGCAGGATATAAAACACTAAAAAAATTAGCAGTGCACATACTTAACAGAGGTGTAAAATATTTATCAGTATATGCATTCTCAACGGAAAATTTTAAAAGAGATGCGGAAGAAGTAAATTACCTAATGGATTTATTTGTAAATAAATTTAGAGAAGATAAAAACTTTTTTATGAAAAAAAATATAAAAGTAATTTTTTCAGGTTTAAAAGAACCTTTGAGAAATGATGTATGGGAAAGTATGCAAGAAATAAGTGAAATGACTAAAAATAATGATGGAGGAATATTTAATATCTTATTAAATTATGGCGGTCAAAATGAATTAGTAGAAGCTACAAAAAAAATAGTTAATGATGTAATTACCGATAAAATAAACATAGAAGAATTAAATACGGAAAATTTTTATCATTATTTATTTCAAGATCTGCCACCGATAGACCTTATGATTAGAACAAGTGGCGAGGTTAGAGTAAGCAATTTTATGTTATATCAAATTGCATATGCTGAAATGTATTTTCCAAAAGTATACTTTCCAGATTTTAACGAGAAAGAATTTGATAAAGCTTTAGACGTATATAACAAAAGAGATAGGCGTTTTGGAGGAATAAAAAAATAGTTCAAATTTTTGAACTATTTTAATTTAATTATAAAAAGAATAACACAATTATACTTGAAAGCATGCCTAATGTTAAAATTAACACAAAACCCCAGGTAAAAATTTGTATTAATTTTCTTTTAGTTTTCTTTTTCATAACATCACCAAAATAATTATAATATATTTTGCATAGTTTTTAAATAGGCAAATATAATTAAGTATGAAAAAAATAATAAATAAAAAATTTAAATTACCAATAATTGTAATATTTTTAGTAGGAGTAATATTCGGAATATTGTTTTTATTTTTTATTAGTGAAGTGGACAAACTTATTATTAAAACAGAAATAGAAGAATATTTAAATTTATTAAGCCAATCACAAAATACTATAAATTCAATATTACTAAGTTTTAAAAGCAACATATTATATCTTACAATAATATGGGTTTCATCAATTACTTTAATTTTTACACCACTAATATTTTTTGTGATATTTTACAAAGGATTTTTAACAGGTTTTTTAATAAGTAGCTTTGTAATGATATATGGAATAAAGGGTTTTATGTATAGTGTTATATTTACATTTCCTCACGAAATAATAAATATAATTGCTTACATAATGTTTTCAATAATCATGGTATCTATAAGCTATAAAATAATGAAATCCATATACAATAACGATAGTATAAACTTAAGAGTATTTTGCAAAAAAGTATTCATATTATATATAATATTTTTAATTATTCTATTTATAAGTAGCATATTAGAAATATTCTTAAACCATTTTATAATAGGCATTTTCTTTTAAGTGTGATATACTTTTGATGGGTGATTTTATCTATGAAAGTAGTAGTCGGTATAAGTGGTGGTGTTGACAGTGCCGTTGCGGCTTATTTATTATTAAATGAAGGCTATGATGTAATTGGTTTATTTATGAAAAATTGGGATAGTAATATAAATAATGATTCGGAGGGAATGACAGAAGATATATGTCCCCAAGAATTAGATTATATTGATGCAAAAAAAGCATGTGACATATTAGGTATTCCACTTTATAGAATTGATTTTATTAAAGAATATTGGGAGAGCGTTTTTACATATTTTTTAGAAGAACTAAAAAAAGGAAGAACACCTAACCCAGATATAATGTGTAACAAATATATAAAATTTGATTTATTTTTAAAAGAAGCGAAAAAATTAGGCGCAGACAAAATCGCAACTGGACATTATGCTAGAAAAGAAGGGAACAAACTTTTAAGAGCTGTTGACCTAAATAAAGATCAGACTTACTTTTTGTCACAAGTGAAAGTAGATAATTTTAAAGATGTATTATTTCCAATAGGCAATTTAACAAAAACTGAGGTAAGAAAGATTGCAAAAAAAATAGGATTAAACGTAGCAGACAAAAAAGATAGTACAGGAATATGTTTTATAGGAGAAAGGCATTATCAACAGTTTGTTCAAAATTACATAAAGGGTCAAGAAGGAGACATAGTAAACGTTGAAACAAATGAAATAATAGGCAAACATAACGGATTAATGAATTATACAATTGGTCAAAGAAGAAATGTTGGATTAAGTGGAGATGATAAACGACATTATGTATGTGGTAAAAACGTTAAAGAAAATATACTTTATATTGCTTATGGAGAAGATAACAAATACTTAATTAGTAATGAAGCTGTAATTGAAGAAATGAATTACATAAGTAGTGACAAACCAACATTTGCAACATGTAAATTTAGATATAGAGGAGAAGATGTTCCGATTAGAATTGAATATAATAGTGAAAAAGAAATAATAGTAAAATATGATTCTGCCAAGGCCGTCACACCTGGACAAGCATGCGTAATATATCTAGGAAACGAATGCATTGGAGGAGGAATAATTAAAGAAGTAAGAAAAGATGGAAAAAAACTTTGGTACTTATAAAATGTAAATTGACACTTGACATTTAATTGTCAAGTGTTTTATAATGTAAATAGTAAAGAGGTTAGAGATAAATGAAAAAATTAAATGATTTATTACAAGAAGCCGGAGTATCAAAGGTTAAATTGGCTAAATATTTAGGAGTATCAAGACAAATGGTTTACAACTATTTAGAGTTAAACAATATAGAAAGTTGGCCAAGTGAAAAAAGAATTTTAATTTGTAAATTACTAGGTATTAATGAAGAAAAACCAGATGAAGCATTAGAAAAATTAAAAATAAATGCAGAATTAATGGAAGATATAGAAGCGCGTTTAGATTCAGTAAACAGAAATACAGATAGTGCCGATATATATTTCAACATGAATAATTTATCAAAGGAAGAGCACACACTAATTAATGATTTAATATTTTTAATTAAAGAAAAATTTAGTGACGAAAAAAATAAAGATACGTATTATGAATTCTTGTATTTATATCACGTTTTACAATCAATTGATAATATACCAGAGATAAAATACATATTTGCATATTTAAGTAAGACACTAGGATTGACAGATCCAAATGAATATAAATTTGATGAAAATTCACAATTTATATTAGAAAGCATAGTATTTACCGCTATGAATTTATATAATAATGGTGGAGCGACTAAAAGTAAATTAATTGCATCGCATGACAGATTTGTACAAGAAATAGAAAGTAAAAAAGAAGAAGCCTTAAGCAGAACGCAACAAATAAATACTATTAAACTACAAGCATTAAGAGAACTAGGATATACTGCATTAACCAGTGAAAATGCCCAAGAAGTATTGAACAAAATAGCTGAAATTGAAACAAGAAAAGTGGTAAATAAATAACCACTTTTTTTCTATTCATTCAACTTCCGATAATATATATTATGTTAAGTTGTGTTTAAAACAAAAAATGATTTAATAATATTATTACCACTCCAAGAAACATACCTAATTTGATTTGTTTATTCTCATTATATTTAACTGCTTCTGGGAACAATTCATTTATAGAAATTGTTATCATAATTCCAGCAACTATTATTAATACATAACTTATTGTAAGCATATTTATATATTTTTTTAAAAAAAGAAATGCTACTATAGCTCCTAATGGTTCAGCTAAAGCGGAGACAAATGTATAAAGTATACCCCTCCCCTTTTTACCTGTAGAATAGTAGAGTGGAACAGCTATACTAATGCCTTCAGGTATATTATGCATCATAATAGCCAAACTAAGGCTTATTCCAATACTTAAATCACTATAAGAAGTCATAAAAGTAGCAATACCTTCTGGGAAATTATGTAACATCAAAGCAATCATATTTAAAATACCTAATTTATACAAATTAGAATTTTTACTTTTACTAATTTTAATGTTTTTATCTAAAATTTTAACTAAAATAGTCCCTACTATAAACAATAGAATAGTTATAATAATACTTTTTAGTAAACTAAAGTTATTATTTAATTCCAAAAAAGACGAAGGGAGCAAATCAACAATTGAAATTGTAATCATTATGCTCAAAGCAAAACTTAAGCAAAAAGAAATAAACTTTTCCCTACTCTTAATCTTAAAAAAAACTATAAAACCACCTAATACAGTAGACAACCCAGCAATAGTAGTTATTAATAATGCAATTAATTCTTTCATATTACATAATATTAAAAAACATTAAAATTAATTACAATACTATATTTTATTAATTAAATAATGTTATAATCTATAAAGGAAAGGAAAAAATATGAAAACATATCGAATGAAATTATTACCAGAATATTTTAATTATATAAAAAACGGAACAAAAAGATTGGAATTAAGATTAAACGATGAAAAGAGAAAAGAATTAAAAGTAAATGACCAAATAATATTTGAAAAATTAGATGAAATGCCAGAATATCTAACTACTAAAATTGTATACATATATAAATTTAGAAACTTTGAAAAGCTAATAAAAAATTTTGACATTGAAAAGCTAGCTGATAAAACAGTTACAAAAAACGAACTTTTAACTAAACTAAACCAAATTTATACAAAGAATCAGCAAAACAAATACGGTGTTTTAGCCATTGAAATAGAATTAGTTTAACTAAATCAATTATCTACGAATTTTCTAACAATAAATGGCTTTATTAATTCTATTACTATAAATGAAACCAAATTAATAATTATAACGTATAAAAATTGAACCCAAGTAATTGTAACTAAACCAAATAATTTGCCTATCGGTGTAAAGAATACTAACATTTGCACAAACATTAAGCCTAGTATACCAATATTTAAATATTTATTCGAAAATATACCTTTTGTATATATCTGTTCTTTTAAACTTCTACAGTTGTATACGAATACAAACTCATTTATCACTACACTCAATAACGCTAATGTTTGAGCTACACCAGAACCTAAATCTAGAAAATGGTAGTACACTATTAGGCTTATTCCAGCTTCAAGTATTACTGATATTATAAGAAAAGCAGTAAAATACTTTGTAAATATTTTTTTGTTTAAACCATTTGGTTTTCTATCCATTATATTTTTTGATGCACTTTCAAATGCTAACGTTATAGATGGTATAGTATCAGCAATTAAGTCTATATAAAGAACATGTATTGCAGAAATAATTGTATTTCCTGTAAACATTCCGACTAATATAATTACTATTTCAGTAAAATTACTTGACAAATTATAAAGAATGTTTGATATTACATTATCATAAATTCTTCTTCCCTCACTTACAGCAGTAGTTATAGTGCTGTAACTATCATCAAGTAAAATAATATCAGAAACATCTTTTGTAACATCCGTTCCACTTTTTCCCATGCCTATTCCAACGTTTGCTAGTTTGATTGCTGGAGCATCATTTACACCGTCTCCTGTCATTGCAACCACCCTACCTTCTCGTTGTAAAACTTTTACTATTTTTAATTTATGTTCTGGGCTAACTCTTGCAAATACTGAATATTTATTTATATATTCTTCTAACTCATCATCAGACAAATTATCTAACTGTGAAGCATTAATGCATTCTTGTTCACTATTACAGATTCCTACTTCTTTAGCAATACTAGTTGCTGTCGCTAAATTATCACCAGTTAACATGATTGGCCTAATATTGGCTTTCTTACACGTATTTATTGCTTCAACTATATTTTCCCTTACTGGATCTTTTAAACCTACTAAACCTAGTAAAATCAAATCATTTTCTTCTCTTACATAATTAGTTTCATTTTCGAGACTTTTATATGCAAAAGCGAGTACTTTTAATCCTTCCCTAGCCATCTTTGTTTCTGCATCTATATAGTAGTCTTTAATACTTTCACTAATTTTTACTATTTTGCCATCAACTAATACTTCTTTAGATTTTTTTAACAAAGATTCAAAACTACCTTTAGTATAAATATACTTTTTATCATTTATTTCACAAATTACACTCATCATCTTTCTATCTGAGTCAAAAGGCAATTCATGAATAACTTTAAAATCTATTTCATCAAGTTTATGTTCACTTAGAAAGTTTTTTATTGCTACATCTACAGAGTCACCATAATATTCATTTTTATCGTTTATATGCGCAGTATTACATATATTCATAACTTCAATTAGTTGCTGTTCTTCAGTTAAATTTACTTTATCCTTTACTTTAGAATAACAATATAATTCAATCACTTCAAGTTTATTTTCAGTAATTGTTCCCGTTTTATCAGTACATATTATATTTGTTGCACCTAACGTTTCTATAGCAGCTAGATTTCTAACAATTGACTTTTTTTTAGCCATTTGACTTACACCAATTGATAAAGTAGCAGTTATAGCAATTGGTAAACATTCTGGAACACTTGCAACTATCATTGATATACATAACATTGCAATATTTAAAACAGTATAATCATTTATAATTCCGTAAACCAAAACAAAACATACTAGTATACTTGCAATAATTGTGATAAATTTGCTTATTTTTTCTACTTTAACTTGTAAAGGTGTTAAAGGTTCTTCATCTGTATCTATGACTTTAGCTATTTTACCTAGTTCGGTATTCATTCCAGTAGCAGTAACTATCGCTTCTAGTTTTCCTGAAACTAAAATAGTTCCACTATAAACCATATTAGATCTTTCTGAAATTGAAACTTTTTTATTAATAATTATATTATTCTTTTCTACGTTTAAACTTTCACCAGTTAAAATAGACTCATCAACTTTTGCATAATAACTTTCAATTATTCTTGCATCAGCCGGTATTTTATCTCCTGATTCCAATAATATTATGTCACCTATCACTAAATTCTTAGCATCTATTTTCTTATATTTGTTATTTCTTTTAACGCTTACATAATTAGTAGTATACTTTTTTAATTTACCAATTGCATCTTCTGCTTTAGATTCTTGCAAAAATCCCATAAAACAATTAATTATTGATGTGCCAAGTATAACAATAGGTTCTAAAAAATCACCATTCTCTAAAATAGCATATATAAGAGACAAAAAGCCAACGACCAATAAAAGTATAATCATTATATTTTTAAACTGTTTTAAAAATAACTCAATCTTGGTTTTTTTATTTTGTTCAACTAATACATTTTTACCGTATTTTTTTAATAATTTTTTATGATTAGAAGGACTTAACCCCTTACTTGATGTGTTAAATTCTTTATATAGTTCTTCTATAGTTTTTTGATATATTTCTTTCATGACACTACCTTTCTACTTAACAAGTATACATTTTTTTATTAGTATTTATTTTTGTAAACCAATTATTTCCAATGAATTAAAGATTATTTAAGTATTAATAGTTTTTTAATGACAATAATAATAACAGGTGGTGATAAAATAATGGCTAATAGTAGAAA